>JAZUJS010000029.1:0-17394 GCA_045642865.1 Candidatus Nanosyncoccus sp. | reverse complement strand
GCGATAAAGAATCGCCTCGGAAGTTGTGGTTTTACCTGCATCAATATGGGCAATAATACCAATATTGCGAAGGTTATGTAGGTCTTTAATTTCGGTGGCCATAATTTTCCTTATTATTTTTTACATTAAAAATATAGACTTTTAATATTTTAACACGTTTTTAATGAATTGTGTAGGGGTTAAAAGTTTGATGAGATGCGTTTTGTTGATTCAAGTCGTTCGACTAAATAATTGTGTGCGGCGTTTTCGTAAACGTTGGTCGTTTTAATGTTTTTATCGGTCGCGGCGGAAAGGATTAAATTGCAAAAATCTGGGTTTTTGACGAGGACTGGGCCGCCGGCGTAGGTGCAGAAAGTGTTTTTAAAACGGGCGCCTTCAGTTTTATCTTCGCCGTTGTTTCCTTCGCCGTTTAAGACTTGGCCGAGTGGGCGCGTATTTGGTCCAAGGAAGGTTTTGCCGGAGTGATTCTCGAAACCTACGACTTTGCCAGCGTCGGTCATTTCAAAAAGGAAGTTTTTGGCATCGCGCTTGGCGCTATCGATGGTGTAAAAATCAAGAATATCGAGGCATTTGATTTGTCTATGGTCAACTGTTTCAAAATATTTACCGAGTAATTCATAGCCACCACCAATGGCAAGGAAGGTCTTGCCGGACTCAACGGCGTTTTTAATTTCGGCGGCATTGTTGGTTTTCTTCATGTCGCTAAGGATGGCTTCGCGATCAAAATCTTGTGCACCACCAAGATAGAAAATATCAAAATCGTTGGCGCTAATTTTTTCGCCAGCTTTGTGGTTGATAATTTCGGCAGCAATTTTATTTTGCTCGAGATGGCGGGTAAGTGCTTTGAGATTACCAAAATCCCCGGCCGGATTAAGCATGTCAGAATAGAGATAACAGATACGAATTTTATTCATAGAACTCCTTGATGTTAATTTTGGCAGCTAGGGCGCGGCGGATTTCGAACATGGCGGTGTAGGTGTGAAGAATAAATGTTTCGGTTTTGTTGCTTTGAACTTGGTCAAGTAATTTGTCGTATTCAGGGATAATTTCGACTTTTTCCATATTGAAGCCAGCGTATTCAAAACGTAATGCAGCGTCGGCGGCGCGAATGCCGGTGAGGTAGATTTTTTCGAAGTTTTTGCCAAGCTTTTCGCAGAATGTTTCAAAATCAACATCCCAAATCCAGGATGCGTCAGTGCCATCAGCAATACGATCGTTAAATGCGAACACGAGCTGGGCTTTTTGCGGGTGGCTTTCGAGCATATTTAATACCTCGGCGCAGCCGGCTGGGTTTTTGACTAAGAAGAAACGAAGGGTGGTGTCATTATAATTGATTTTTTCGGTACGGCCAAAACTTGCTTCGACGTGCGCGAGCGACTCGGCGGCAGTTTTGATATCTAGAGCTTCAGCAGCAGCATAGGCGGCCAGTGCGTTGTAAACATTGAATTCGCCCGGGATATTAACCTTAATCGTCTCGGTTTTGGCACCATTTTTGATGATAAACTCCGAATCATCGAGCGTGGTTTTGACCATTTTTTCGAGTAGAACGTCTGGTTTCTTAAGAGCTTTATCTGTGCCATACCAGATAATTTGGTTAGGCGAACTTTTCTTAACCAGCGAAACAACTTGGTCGGAATCGGCGTTCAAGCAAAGCTTGGCCTCGGGTTGGTTCTCGATTGCTGTCTTAATAACAGTATGAATATAATCGATTTCACCAAAGCGGTCGAGCTGGTCGCGGAAAATATTCGTTACAACTACAAGATCAACTTTGATTAGGTGGCTAATCTGGCGAAAAGTGGCCTCATCGCATTCGATCAGAGCGTGGGTGTAGCCATTTTTATTTTTGGTACCAATATTTTCGGCAAAAGTGGCGATAATTCCCGTCTGAATATTGGCGCCGGATTTGTTGGTGAAGAATTTAATTCCTGCATCTTTGAGGATTTGGGCAATCATTTTGGTAGTGGTGGTCTTACCGTTAGTGCCGGTGACGATAATGATCTTAATTCCCTGTGATAATTCGGTCAAAATATTGGCGTCGAGCCTTTTGGCGATGCGGCCCGGAAGATTGGTACCGCCGCGGCCGAGCCTTTTGAGGACCTTGGCTGAGGTTTTACTAGAGATGGTAGCAAGTTTTGCTTTTAGTTTCATAAAAATATTTTAGCACATCTGCCGATTTAGATTAATGCTGTGACGCCGTAGGTAATACCGAGTACGATGGCACCTGCGGTGAAAACTCCCGCGATAATGGCAAGCATGGACGGCCAAAACTTCATTTTGAAGCAGCTGGCGACGAGGGCTCCAGTCCAGCCGCCGGTGCCTGGAAGTGGGATGGCGACTAAAATGTAGAGGCCGAGCCAACCATATTTGTCGATTTTGGTGCGGTTTTTCTCGGCTTTTTTCTCGAGCCAAAGAATGAGTTTATGGGTGAGTTTTTTATCACGTAGCCAGTCGAAAATTTTTGGTACAAATAGTAATAAGAATGGGATTGGTAAAAGGTTGCCAACAATGGATACTATTGCGGCGACGAGTGGCGCGAGACCTTGCGCGACACCAAATGGCAAGCCGCCACGGAGCTCAATTACTGGCACCATCGAAATTAATATAGTTAGAATGATTGATTTGAGCATTTTTTTGCTTTCCCACCCCTGTTATACTTGACTTTTTTGCTATTTTGTGCTATAATGAGAAGATAGGGCTAAATATTAAGCCAATTTCTTGCGAATTATATCTTGCACGGCGGATGGATTAGCTTTGCCGTGTGACTCTTTCATGACTTGTCCAACGAGGAAGCCAAGGACTTTTTCTTGGCCGGCTTTGAAATCGGCCTGGGCTTTGGCGGTGGCTGGGTTGGCCAGAACGGCATCAACGATTGCTTCGAGTGCGGCAGTGTCGTTTTCCTGGACGACGCCGAGTTCTTTGGCGATAGTTAGAGTGTCTCTAAAATGCATTTCTGGGTCGAAGAATTTAATAAAGACTTCTTTGCCGCCAGTTGAAGAAAGTTCGTTTTTGTCGAGCATTTCGGCGAGATCTTCGAGCTGTTTTTTGGATGGAAGTTCGTCGTTTAGAAGGCTAGTATTTTCTTCGGCAAGCAAGACAGACGAGAAGAAATTAGCGATGCGTTTGATATATTTGCTGTCGATTTCTGCAAGTTTGGCGACGAGTGGTTTGTAGTCGAGCAAAACCTCGATAACGTCGTTTGGCACGAGGCCGGCAAATTTTTTGCGGTAGTCGGCTGGCATCATTGGTAGCTTGGCAGATTCGGTGTCGATAAATTCTTGCGAAAGATTAAGTGGTGGTAAATCTGGTTCTGGCATATAGCGGTAGTCTTTGGCTTCTTCCTTGGAGCGTTGAGGGGTGGATTCGCCGGTTGCATCGTTCCAACCGCGGGTTTCCTGTTTGATTTTTTCACCTTTTTCGAGGAGTTTGGTTTGGCGCTTAATTTCGAATTCAACGGCACGTTCAACGGAGCGGAAGCTATTCAAGTTCTTGGTTTCGGTACGAGTGCCGAGTTCGGTGGCGCCTTCTTCGGCGAGTGAAACGTTCACATCAAAGCGCATGTTGCCATTATAGAGATCGCCATTGGTAACTTCGGCAAACGTCATCAGGCGCCAAAGTTCCTTAGTGTAATCGCGCGCATCGGCGGCGGAGTGGATATCTGGCATCGAAACGATTTCGATGAGTGGCGTATCGACGCGGTTCAAATCAACGAGTGAATAGGTATCAAAATGGGTAAGTTTACCAGCATCGCCCTCGAGATGGGCATGTTCGATGCGAATTTTGGTGCCGTTTGGGAGCTCAACATAGCCAGCACCAATAATTGGGTGGTAGAATTGAGTAATTTGGTAGCCTTTTGGTGAATCTGGATAAAAATAGTGTTTACGATCAAAACGCGAACGAGGGTTAATTTCACAATTCATAGCACGGCCGGCGCGGATGGCAAATTTGATTGCTTCGCCATTTAGGCGTGGGAGCATGCCTGGTAGTGCGTAGTCAACTGGTGAAACACAAGAATTTGGCTCTTTGCCACGTGCATCATTGTCGACTTCGGAAAAGAGTTTGGTTTTGGTTGAAAGTTGAACGTGGCATTCGATGCCGATGGTTGGAATATATTTCATTAGATTGCTCCTAGATCTTTTAAGGCTTTTTTGTAAGCTTCGACGGCGTTTTTTGATTGTTGGTAGGTGATTTCGAAACCTGGTTCATGAGCGATGGCGTTGCGAAGCTTGTGGGCGTGCCAAATAGCATTGATTTCACTAAAGCGGCTGCCGGACTTCTTGAGTCTTTCGCCCATGGTTTTGCCTGGAATGCCTGCTTCCATCATGGCGCGATCGAGTAGCTTATCAGCATCAACGATGGCCAAAGTGAAGCTACTTGGTACTTCTTTGCGTAACTTGTTTTCGATTGCGAGGAATTGGGTCTGATAATATTCAATGTCAAAGTGGTGTCCGCGCTTTCCGGTTAATAAAATCGCAAAGAAGATAAGAATACCAACGACGATGATGGCGATAAAGAAAGTAAGTGCTCCGGCGTCCATTAGGCGATTTCCTTTGCGAAGTTAATTAGAGTTTTGTCGCTGCGGCGTGGACCAAGAACTTGTAGGCCGATTGGTAGACCGGATTTTGTTTCGGCGGCCGGGATGGTGAGGCCAGGGATACCGACGAGGTTAATTGAAACAGTCATCAAATCTTCAAGATACATTGCGACTGGATCGTTGACTTTGGAGCCAATTTTGAATGGTGGATTTGGCGAAACTGGCGCCAAAATTACATCGCATTGCTCAAAGGCTTTGGCGTATTCTTGAATTAATAAAGTGCGGGCCTTGGCGGCTTTCAAGAAATATGCATCATAAAAACCAGAGCTCAAAACGAAGTTACCGATCATAATGCGGCGTTTGTTCTCTTTCATAAAACCTTCGTTGCGCGTGTTGCCGTAGAGCGCTTCGAGATCGGCGGAATTTTCAGAACGGAAGCCATAGCGAATGCCGTCGTAGCGGCTGAGGTTGCTGGCAATCTCAGCTGGCGAAATAATGTAATAAATTGGCAAAACATATTTGAGTGTTGGCATTTCGATTTCGACAATTTCGTAACCTTTAGATTTTAGTTCGGCGCATTTTGCGTCGACTGCTTGGCGAATTTCTGCGTCAACTGTGTCATTGTCAAAATCTTTGATGATGCCGATTTTTTTGACAGTCTTTGCTTCGGATTCTTGATAAAAGTCTGGCAAAGTGGTCATATCTTTTTCGTCGCGGTGGGCACAAATATTCATGAGGAGCTCAATGTCTTCGGCGGACTTTGCGAAGAAGCCGTCAGTATCAAATGAGCTGGCCATTGAGGCGACACCATAGCGAGAAGTTGCACCGTAAGTCGGTTTCATGCCGTAAATTCCGTTGAAAGAAGCTGGTTGGCGAATTGAGCCACCAGTGTCTGAACCGGTTGCAAACTCAACCACGTCGAGTGCGACAGCTACGGCTGAACCGCCGGACGAACCACCAGCGACACAGGTTTTATCGTGTGAGTTGAGGGTTGGACCAAAATAAGAGTTCTCGGTTGATGAGCCATGCGCAAAGGCATCCATATTGGCTTTGCCGATAAGAATTGCGCCTTCATCTTCGAGTTGACGGATGACGGTTGAAGTGACCGGGGCAACAAATGGTTCAAGAATGTGTGATGATGCACTAGTGATAGTGCCTTTGACTAGGTAGTTGTCTTTAGCGACAAAAGGAACGCCAGCGAGACGGCCGACGTTTTCGCCACGTGCGATACGTTCGTCGATTTCGGCGGCGCGAGCAAGGGCTTCTTTTTCATAAAGAGAGGTAAATACGTTGTAGTCTTTAAAAAACTCAGCTTTTTTAAAAGCATCTTTGACTAATTGAGTTGCGGTAACGGTTTTATTGGCTGTTTTCATAGTACTTTTGGCACCTTTATTTGGTTTTCTTTTTCTTCGGTAGTAAGTTCGAGCAATTCTTCGCGATTGGCGTCCATTTCTTTAATTTCGTCATCACGCCAGACATTTTCCATCTCGAAAACTTGATAGGTTGGCTCTACGCCATCAGTGTTTATTTCGCTAAGCTCAGAAATATAATCTACGATTCCCTTCAAGTCGCCCTGTAATGCGTCGAGCTCTTCGTCGGTCATTGATAGATTCGATAAATCGGCTAAGTGTTTTAATTCCTCGCGAGTTATATTCATGAATAAATTATAACACTATTTGAGGCTTTTGAAGAGAGTCTTCTTTAGGTAGGCCATAATTGGCTTAATTTCGTCAAGGTTGAAGAAATAGCTCGCGATACCGTATGAGATTAAACTAACAATAGCAATGAGTGCGAATTTTGGAATGATGGAGAGGATTGTGGCGTCGCTAGCCATGAGTGGAATAAATTTAACCATCGAATAAGTAACGCAGCTAGTAATTATTGTTGCAATGCACATACGTGCGAAAGCATTCCAAAATGATTTGTTGATTAGTTTTTGTTTGGAGCGATGTTGAAGGATAGCAAGTAAGATGATTGCTTCAAGGATGGCGCCGATTGATTGCGCATAAGCAAGGCCATCTACGCCAAATCCACTATTGGCAAAAACAAATGACAAAACGATGGTAAGACCAATTGAGATGACGCTGACGAGAAACGGGGTTTTTGTGTCTTTGCGGGCGTAGAACGCGCGAGAAAGAATATGGAAGATTGAGCGTGAGAAAATGGCCGGAACAAGTGCGCCGAGCGCGGAGGCAATGGTAGTGTTGCCGCTCGAGAAGTTTTGGTTGCTAATTAAGCTTACAACGTAGCCGCGACCAAAGAATGTGACAGCACAGACTGGTAGGGTGATCCAAATAATAGTGCGCAAGGCTGAGCGCAGCGTGTCATTATATTCCTTTTCATTATTATCGTTTAATTCCTCAGTCATTTTTGGGAAGAAGGCGGTCGAAATTGCGACGCCGATTAGGTTGACTGGCATTTGATGCAATGTGGTCGCTTGGTTAAATGAGCGAATTGCGCCGGCCCCCATGCCGGATGCAAGGTTGGTACTGGCGATGGAGTTGGCGTAATCAATTCCCTGGTCAAGCGAGCGGGCTGGTAAGAGTTTAAGGATTGAGCGGAAGCCTTGGTTTTTCCAATAGATTTTGAAGTCGTAGTCCATATCGAGGCCGATAAGACCAATAAAACTGACGCCAAGTTGTAAGATGGCGCCCAAAATAACACCAATAGCGACGCCCATAATGCCACCATCAAAGATTTGAATACCGAAAATATTGATACCGTTTGTAAAAACAGTGGTACCAATAATAATACCGATATTATATATAGCAGGCGCAAAAGAGTAGAAAATAAAGCGTCCGACGGCTTGTTGCACCGATGTAAGAACTGTGGTGATTGAAAAGAGGAGCGGGTTAATTGCGAGAACGCGTGTCATGTTGATGGCGAGGGCCATGCCGGCTTCATCGAGGTCGCAGGCAACGACGTAGCGAATCAGTGGGTCGGCAAAAATCATGATTAAAATACTAGCAATCAACGTGGCGATGGAAAGCAGGTTGAGGAAGCTACTGGAAATTTCCCAGGCTGATTTTTTGTTGCCGGAAGCTAGGCGCTGATTAAAGATTGGGATAAAAGAAACCGAGAGCGCGCCGGATGTCAAAACGAAGAACATGAAATCTGGAACGGTGAAGGCGGCTGTGTAAGCGTCGAGCCCGGTCGGGTAGGTTTTAAGATAATAACTATTTAGCAGATAATCACGCCAAAATCCAAGCAGGGCTGAAATAATCGTGGAAATAGCCAAAATAATGGCGGCTGATTTAACCGACATTTTAGTATTGGCAAGTGCCACTACGGAACGGAATCGGAATCGTTTCATCTTTTTTTATTATACAATAAATGGTTTTTATTTTTGCACTTCTTTTATGAGTTTTGCATGTATTACCATGCGTTCATTGGTACCAATACAGGTAGACAAAGTGATGATATGGTCGTCAGCTGTAATGTCAACATTGAAATTGTAGGTACTGCGATTTTTAACCATGTCAATAAATTCCATGAAATGCGTATCATTGTTAAAATTGACTGTCATGTAATCATTGGTAGTTGGAAGACGATATGTACTAAAGACAGCCCAAAGCGTATTGTTTGTTTCGGTAGCAATCTTAATAAAATGATTATCGGCATTGTTTTGCCAGTCAGCATTTAATACGTTTTGTAACGATCCAAACATTGAACCATCTAGTCGACCGTGGGCATAAATAACTTGGTTGCGATCTGAAAGTGCCGGTTGGTTACGATAGTCGAGGAAAACCCAACCAGCTTCAGTCCAACGCTTATTGAAACTATGATGAAGATAATACTCATTATCGTTTGTCTGAACATATGGGTAGTTAATGCTGGTACCAGGAATATTGATCCAACCAATTGTGTCTGGGTTGGTTTGCTTTAGGCTAGATAAATCTACGTCAATGAATTTAATATTGGCATACGGATCGCGTTCTTCTTCTAGTGGCACGACTTCGATGGTCTGAAATTCGCGCACGGTTGTAGTGCTTTGAATGGTTGAGATAACTTCGTTAGTAACATCCGACTCGGCTTGCCAGCGAATGATTTTGTAAGTACTAAAAACGATAGCGCCAATCAATAAAATTGTAGTTAAGGTATAACGTATGGCGCGAAAAACAACTTTTGGATCGTGCTTAATATTGAAGCGACTCGTATTTTTTTGAGGAACGGAAAAGTCGCGCGGAAGTTTCCGTGCGACTTTTTTATCTGGCTTATACGATTCAACGTTTCGCAAGACGGCGCCTATAAAGTAGGGCGGCGGACGAAACCGCTAAGACTGCGAAGTAAATGTATGCTGCATCGAGGGTATTTGGTGATTCTGGGTTGGCATCTGTAGAACAGTTGTCTTTAGAAAGCTTGATAGCCTTGGTGCTTTGGGTTGAACCATCGGTTGAGAAGAATGATGCGGTTTTGACAGCACCTGTTCTTGAGCTATTAATGATGGATGCGCCATCGCTTGCACAGATGTTCTTGCCAAGGACGATACCTTTGGTGGTAGTTGCGTAGCTATATTGAGCTGTAATGCCTTTAGCGTTGATAACTGAACCGTCAAGGATCGTGATGATGTTTTGTGCTGTGGTTGAAGAAGTATCTTTAAGCGTGATATTTCCTGAGAAAGTCAATGCGCCAGAAAGTGAAAGGTTGGCATTGTTGATACTTACGCTGGTAAGATTGGTTGCAGCTGCAACATCGCTGTAGAGGGTAGTATCGATGTTATCGATAAGGACGACACCAGCACCCTTGAAGCCACTGAAGCTAACGGTTTTGTTGGCTGTATCGTAAGAAACGCCTTCGACTGTTTCGCCGGCAAGAATATCTTTGCCATCAATTTTGATAGATTCTGCGCCATCTGCAGCGCTTGCATTAAATGTTGGTAAAACTAGGAATGAAGCGACAACGACGCCCAAGCCAAGCTTTAGACCGGAAAACTTTTTCATGGAGTGATTTCCCTTTTTTTATTTTTTAATATATGACCTTAATGCTTTCATTATATAGCTTATGTTAAAATATGTCAAGCATTTTTATTAACGATAATAATGCTATAATATATGGTATGAGTAAGAAGTCTGAAGTTATTTTGCCTGAAAGCGAAAAACCGGCTAAGAAGCCGAAAAAATCGCTTGCTGCTGTTGCAGCTAATAAGGCTAAACGTACGAATAAGAAAACAAAGGTCTACTCCAATATGGGTTACAAACGTAAAGCCAAGAAGGAGGAAAAAGATCGTAAACGTGCCGAGGAGTTGGCGAAATTGCCAAAAGATCCATGGAAGCGTTTTTGGGCGCGTCTTGCACCAAAGCGTGTCTTTAAGTGGTGGTTCTCTTGGCGTGGTCAAAAAGCAATCCTAAAATTCTTTGCTGCCTGTTTCTTGCTTTTGATTATCTTTATTGGCGGTCTTTTCTTGTATTACAAAAAGGATTTGCAAGAGATTCAGCTTGACGAAATGCAAATTTCCGAGACGGTCAATACTTATCTCGATCGTAACGGCGTAGTGCTATGGCGCGATACTGGTAATGAAGATTATCGTCTAGTGGTTAATGGTGATCAAATGCCAGATGTTTTGCGCAATGCAACGATTGCGATTGAGGATAAGAATTTCTATAGTCATATTGGCGTCGATTTTTCTGCCTTAATTCGTGCAACATTCTCCACTTTAACTGGTCGTGGTGTTCAGGGTGGTTCAACGCTCACTCAGCAGTTGATTAAGCAAGTCTATTTTTCCGATGAAGCGGCAAGTGCCGACCGTGGTGGTCTTTCGCGTAAAATTAAGGAATTGATTCTTGCTATTGAGCTCGAGCGCATGTATAGCAAAGACGAAATTCTTACAATGTATTTGAACCAATCACCTTACGGTGGTCGCCGTAACGGTGTTGAGTCTGCAGCTCAGACTTATTTTGGCAAAACAACTTCAGAATTGAATTTGGCTGAAGCAGCATTGCTCGCAGCTATTCCAAACAATCCATCTCGCTACAATCCATATAATATATATGGCAACGAGGAATTGATTGAGCGTCAGCATAAAGTGATCGATTCGATGGTGGAAATGGGCTTCTGTACATCAGAAGAAGCGGAAGAAGCTAAATCTATTGCTATTCTCGATACGATTCGCCCAGAGTCTGATCAATATTCCGATATGCTTGCTCCACACTTTGTGCTTGAAGTAAAATCTCAACTTGAGGAAAAGTACGGCATCTCGACTATGCGCGCTGGTGGCTGGACAATTACTACCACGCTTGACTATGAACTACAAAAGGTTGCTGAGCAGTCCGTAGCCGATGCTGCTGGCTTACTTTATACGAATAATAGTGATAATATTGCGCTCGTTTCTGTTGATGTTGAAACTAGCCAGATTCTTTCGATGGTTGGCTCGGTTGATTTTAGTAATGTGGAATTTGGTGAACTTAATACGACCACGCAGTTGCTTGAGCCTGGTTCTTCAATTAAGCCGGTGCTCGATTATGCTCCGCTCTTCGGTCAGCGTGACGGTTTGAACTATGCTCCTGGTACTTATCTCAAGGATGAAAATATTGATTCCCTTTACTGCCAAGGCAGTATTGAAAACTGTCGTTTGCGTAATGCAACTGGTATCTTCTATCCGAAGGCATATATCCGCCAGTCGCTTGGTAGCTCTCTCAATATTCCAGCCGTTAAGGCACTTCATATTAACGGTATCGAGAACTCGCTTGATGTGTTGCATCGTCTTGGTGACGTTTCCTATTGTGCATATGGTGAGGATGCTGGGCTTTCAATGGCAATTGGTTCTGGTTGTCGTGTACGCATGACGGAACATGCTAATACCTACGCCTCAATCGCGCGTGGTGGTGCCTACAAGGATATCGCCTATGTGCTTGAAATGAAAAATTCATCTGGTGATGTAATTGAAAAATGGGAAGATTCTCCTGCTGTTCAGGTAGTTGATCCACAAGTGGCCTATATGATTTCCAATATCTTGAGCGATGCTTCAGCTCGCACCTTGATGGGTTGGACTGGTTGGGAATATGGTTATAATGTTCCTGGCGTTTGGACCGCTTGTAAGACTGGTACCACAACTACGGCTGTTAATTTAACCGCAAAGGATTCATGGCTCGTGAGTTACTCTACGGCTATCGCTACTGCTACCTGGAATGGCAATCATGATGGTAGCGGCCTTACGACTGGTGACAACGCCGTGCTCCGTCGCTTGGTTGGTGTCTATATGGAACGTGCACATAAAGAAGTCTTAGCTAATGAAGGTAAATGGTGGAGTGGTAGTGAACCAGCTCGTCCAAACGGTATTCAAACTTTGACGATTAACGGTGTAACTGATATCTATCCGAGCTGGTATAACCAAGATAAGAACTCTGGATATGCAAAAGAAACCTTGACCTTCAACCGTTATAATAAGCTTTTGGCTACAGATTGTACTTCAAGCGATTTTAAGATTGAAGTTGAAGTAACGAAGTTTAAGGATCCAGTAAGTGGAACTGAAACTTTCAAGGTACCAGAACCATATAATCGTGAAACTAAAGATAGCTGTGATTATAAATCACCATCTGTAACTCTATCCGTAAGTGGTCAGAATATTATCGCAAATATTACACGCGGAACGTATGATATTTCAAAATACACTATGACAGTAAACGGTAATGAAGTTGGTGGTATCTCTGTTGGTGCTGGCGGTGTAGTGAGCGGCTATAAGTTGGATGGTACAGAAACTTCGATTCAACTTAGTATAACTGATAGTGCTGGTTATACGGCTACGGATCAATTGGCGCTCACGCCGAAAAAACCAGATCCGGCTCCCGATCCGGAAGATGATAAAAAGCCAGATAACACTGATCCGGCCCCTGATCCGACCCCGGAAAAAACAGATTAACGTTTCTTTTTAGAATTGGATTGAGAAATTTTGGCGAAGATCATCTTGCCGGCGGAAGTTTCGTGAAAGCGAACAAATTCCGCCTCCAAGACTTCGCCAATTTTTTTGGCGGCAGCATCAACTACTACCATGGTGCCATCTTTGAGATGTCCAACGCCTTGTCCTTGATTGGAGCCTTTTTCGGTAATCTTGACGATGAATTTTTCACCAGGAATAAATTCACTTCGTAGCGACAAAGCAAGATCGTTGATATTTAGAGTTTCGATTTTCTCGACGTTTGCACGCTTAATGAGATTGTAGTCAAGCGTTAAAATGAGTCCGTGGTTTTCCTTGGCGTATTGAAGAAGCTGTTCGTCGACCTTCTTGTTCCCTTCGCCGTCATCGACAATTTCAGTGTTAAAGTGAACGATGCGTTCTAGCTCGTTAATCGTATCCAGTCCAGCGCGCGCACGCAAACGTTTCTCGGAATCTTTGCCATCGGCGAGCAACTGAAGCTCTTTGAGGACGCTACGCAAAATAATCAAATCGTCGCCGATAAAACCGGTTTTAGCGACAGTCAAAATGCGTCCGTCGATTACAACAGAAGTGTCGACGTAGATTTTGCGTTTGTTGTTATTGTTAATAATTGGTTTATGGTTCTTAATTAAAAGAACGGTAGTTTCAGCTAAAATAGCCAAAACAATAATTAAAATAAATAATTCCATAGAAGAATTCTAGCATAAAATCAAAAAACTCGTAAATAAGTTATCTAGCCAAGGATATCTTCGCCGTATGTGACGGCGTGTTTGTGATTTTTAGCAAGTAGGGTTGTGTATTTTTTGGCTAAATCTTTGCGCTCGTATAGGTTGGCCACATCGATAGCAATATCGTAGCGAGAGGCGCCATTTTTGCGCAACATTTCAAATGGGGTAGTGGTTGAGCCTTCCTCAATGAATCCGTGCACGCGCAAGCGTTTGCGTTTAGTGTAGTTTTCGAGAATATTCTCGAGTGTTTCTGGGTAGCCATGGAAGTTGGCAATAATTGGCTTATCTTCGGTCATGAGCTTATTAAATTCTTCCTTGCTCATTTTGTTATCCTGCGTGCCGATGCCGCGGTAAGATAAAGTATTGAGATTAATACAGCGAATTTTAACCTTTGGCAGGTCGTTTTTGATGATTTTGTAAGCTTCAATTACTTCTTTACTAACCAAATCGCCAACACCGACAAAAACAATATCTGGTTCTTCGTCGGAATATTTTTGTAAAATGATTGCGCCGTGATTTTTGTTTTGCGCCTTGGCTTCTTCGTCGGTTAAATAGCGCGGCTCATCGATTTTATTGAACGTGGCGAGGTTTACGACATTCGTAGATTTCATCATGAAGTGATATGCGGCGGCCGCTGCGTTATCATCGAGCGGAAAGATGCAGTTTACAAGATTAGATGGAACTGCTAGGAGTGTAGAAATGAGTGCTGGGGATTGATGAGTAAAACCATTATGATCTTGGCGCCAGCAGGTTGAGGTAGAGAGCAAATTGACGGCCGGAATTTTTTCGCGCCACTCAACGGCGTTGCATTGCTTGAAGAATTTAATTTGTTGTAAAATTTGTGATGCAGCAACGCTAAAGAATGCCTCGTAGCTACCCATCATAGCTGGTTCGCCGTTCATTAAGTGTCCGGTCATGACTGAGAAAAGTACGTTTTCAGAAAGCATTTCAACAATGCGCCCATTTTTGCTTTCTGGCAAATCCCAGGATTCGCGCGGCAAACTCCAGGCGCGTTTCTCGGCGTCAAAGATAGCATCGAATTTATTGGAGGTAGTTTCATCTGGTGAGAAGAAATAAAAATGATTATTTTGCTCGAATTCTTGCTTGAGCAGCTGCCCAATACGCTTAGCTGGAGAGTATAATCGTTCGGTCTCGCGATGGTTGAGATAATTTGAAATTACGTCTTTAAACATTGAAACCCTCTTCTTTATTAAAAAGCTCTTCAAAATGGTATGACTTTAGCCAAGCCTCGAGTGTGTCGAGTTCATTGCGGTCGTAGCAGACATTTTTGAGCGGGATTTGATGTGCGTTCTGGTGTCGATTTGGCCCCGTGGCACCTTTTTCGGTTTTGAGAATGAAAAATGGGTTTTTGGAGTCAGTTTCGAGGGCGATTTGGAATTTTTCTGCCTCGTCGCCATCAATGAGAATTGGGTCAAAACCAAAACCGCGAATCATTTCATTAAGCTCGCGTTCGGATTTGCGCGCGTAGATTGTCGGGGCAGAAATTTTATAACCGTTTAAATGCAAAATCGGAATTACACGTCCGTTGCGTGAGCCGTTAAGTAGATTCTTGAGATTGAGTGAATCGAGTGCGGTGGCAGTTTCGAGCTCACCATCACCAATTAATACGGCGATAGTTTTTTCTGGATGGCCCAAGGCGACACCGTAGGCGTTAGCAAGCGCGTAACCGAGTTCGCCACCTTCGGTGATAATGCCGGGTGTAAACGGGCTAGCGTGGGACGGAAATCCATCTGGCCAAGAGAAATTTTGGCAAATATATTTGAGCCCGCCGTAGTCGCGCGAAGCTTTTGGATCGATTTTGGCTAGCTCACCGTCAATGAAGAGGTTGGCTTGTAGGGCTGGGAAGCCATGGCCTGGGCCAAGAACGAAAGAAAAATTCGGGTTATCATTAAAATAGGCCTTTAGATTGGCGTAGGCAACATTGATGCCATGGCAGGTTCCCCAGTGGCCAAGTAGGCGTGGCTTAATATCGTTAAAAGATAATTTATGTTCGAGTAAAAAGTTATTTTTAAGAAATAGTTGTGCAACAGAAAGATAATCGCAGGCGCGAACACGGCGATTAATTTTTTCAATTGATTCGATACTGGAGTTGCCCAACCCGTTCATGGTTATTATTATATCATAATCACCATAAAATTATTTCAAAACTTCCTTGATACGTTCAATTTCATCACGGATGGCGGCAGCTTTTTCGAACTCGAGGTTGGCAGCAGCGAGTTTCATTTCGTTTTCAAGGCTCTTGACGAGACCCGGCAGCTCTTCCTTAGGAACTTTGCGAATATCAAGCTTGGTTTCTTTCATTTTCTCAGGGATGATGGCGCGTAGTCCGGCGCCGATTTCCTTTTTGATGGAATGCGGAGTAATATTGTGTTCTTCGTTGTAGGTTTGCTGAATTTCGCGGCGACGATTGGTCTCTTCGATGGCTTTAGCCATTGATTCGGTCATGTGGTCGGCATACATAATTACTTTTCCCTCTTCGTGGCGGGCGGCGCGACCGATAGTTTGAATAAGGGCGGATTCGGAACGTAGGAAACCTTCTTTGTCGGCATCAAGAATGGCAACAAGTGAGACTTCCGGCAGATCTAGGCCTTCACGGAGGAGATTAATACCAACGAGCACATCATAGACGCCTGTGCGAAGATCGCGCAAAATATCACCGCGTTCGAGTGTGTCGACGTCGGAGTGAATGTAGGCAGTCTTAATCCCCTGATCCTTGAGATGGTCGGTTAAATCTTCGGCCATGCGCTTAGTCAGGGTAGTAACGAGCGTACGTTGACCTTTCTTGATGCGGTTATGAATTTCGCTTAGCAAATTATCAATTTGCCCATCCGTTTCGCGAATTTCGATTTCTGGATCGAGCAGACCGGTTGGACGAATGACCTGTTCGGCCGGCTTCGGTGAGTGCTCAAGCTCGTATTCGCCTGGGGTAGCCGAGACATAAATGGCTTGGTGGACTCGATTATTGAATTCGTTATAAGTTAATGGACGATTATCCATGGCGGACGGCAAGCGGAAGCCGTATTCGACAAGTGTTTCCTTGCGGGCGTGGTCTCCATTATACATGCCACGAACTTGCGGCAAAGTCATATGCGACTCATCAACAATAAGCAAGAAATCTTCTGGGAAGAAATCGAGCAAGGTGGCAGGCGGTTCGCCAGGTTTGCGGCCATCGAGATGACGTGAGTAGTTTTCAATTCCCTTTACAAAACCAGTTTCCTGAAGCATTTCGAGGTCGTATTTAGTGCGCTGCGAAAGGCGCTCAGCTTCGAGATATTTTTGATGTTTATTGAAGTATTGCATGCGTAAATCGTATTCGGCGCGGATTGTCTCAATAGCTTTGTCGATTTGGTCTTTTGGTGTGGCGTAATGGGTGTTTGGGAAAATATGGATATGATCGGGCTTTTCGCGCACCTCAAATGTAAGCGGATCAACAATTTTCACGTCTTCCAGAGTGTCGAAGTCAAACTCAAAACGAAAAGCATATTCGCCGTTGGCCGGAAAAAGATCGATCGTGTCGCCCATGATGCGGAAATTACCGCGTTCGAAAGCCAAATCATTGCGATGATATTGCATATTTAACAGGTCGTAGACAAAATCGGATTGGGAAATTGGGGCGAGGTTTTCCTTGTCGTGCTCGAGTTGCTCGGCGAGCTGCTCTTTTGGTAGGGCAATTTTCGTTTCGTCAACTTCGTTGATTTGGGCCGCTAGCCAGCCAGCTTCGGTTTTCCAGAGCGGAAGCGACATTTGCAAGTAGTGGGATGGCGAACCAATGCCATAAATGCACGATACGGATGCAACAACGATTACGTCTTTGCGACTCAAAAGCGCTTCGGTGGCACCATGACGGAGACGGTCGATTTCGTCGTTAATGGCGGAATCTTTTTCGATGTAGGTGTCGGTTGAGGCAATATAAGCTTCTGGCTGATAATAGTCGAAGTATGAAACAAAATAATGTACCTCGTTATTTGGGAAAAATTCTCGAAATTCGGAATAAAGTTGAGCAGCGAGGGTTTTGTTGTGGGCTAAAATAAGAGTTGGTTTTTGGACATTTTGAATGATGTTTGCCATCGTAAAAGTCTTACCGGAGCCCGTTACGCCAAGTAAAGTCTGCTCTTTGACGCCGGAAAATACACCTTCGGTGAGCTGTTTGATGGCTGAAGGTTGGTCGCCGGTCGGCTGATACTTAGAAACTAATTCAAAGTTAGGCATATACACTTATTATAGCACATTTTCTGCTCCCAATA
>JAZUJS010000028.1:0-2673 GCA_045642865.1 Candidatus Nanosyncoccus sp. | reverse complement strand
AAAACGCCTCAAAAAGTCAAAATTTTGACCGCAAAACCCCATAAAACCTCTTGTAAAAACAGATTTTTTGTGATAAAATTAACACGTTATCTAGATTAAGGAGTAGGTCCACCCCTGGAAACCGCTCGGAGGTCTAGTTTTAATAGTGTTAAAATTTAAGGGAAAGGAATAGAATGCAAGTCATTCTCGGCACCAAAATTGGTATGACCCAGATCATCGGCGCAGATGGTATTGTGACCCCTGTTACAATCCTCCAAGCCGGCCCAGCCACAGTGACTCAGATTAAGACCACCGATACCGATGGTTATAACGCTGTGCAAGTTGGTTATGGTCAGGGTAAGAATCTGAGCAAGTCGGTTTCTGGCCACGTTAAGAAGGCCGGAGAAAATATTAACCCTAAAGTCTTGAAGGAATTCCGCGTTGAGGAACTTCCTGAGGGTGTGAAGCTCGGCGATACTTTCACCGTCGAAAACTTTAACCTTGGCGACAAAGTCTCTGTGACTGGTATCTCAAAAGGTAAAGGTTTCGCTGGTACTGTTAAGCGCTGGAACTTTAACGAATCTCGCAATACCCACGGCTTCAAAGGTGATATTCGTAAAGTCGGTTCTATCGGCTCTATGTATCCACAAAAAGTCTGGAAGGGTAAGAAGATGGCAGGTCGCATGGGCCACGATCAGGTTACCGTTAAGAATCTCGTCGTTGCATACATCGACAAAGAAAACAATGTTCTCGGTCTTAAGGGCGCTGTCCCTGGTCCAAAGAACGGAATCGTAAGCGTGGAGGGAAAGGACTAATATGGCTACATTAAATAAAGATGTCTTCGGCCTTGAAGTCGAAAATCACGAACTCATCAAACTCGCTTATGATGCATATCTTGCAAACTCCCGCAGCTCACACGCTAAAACTTTGAAGCGTGGCGAAGTTAGTGGTGGTGGCAAGAAACCATGGAAGCAAAAAGGTACTGGTCGTGCCCGTTTCGGTTCAACCCGTAACCCTATCTGGCGCCATGGTGGTGTCGCCTTCGGTCGCACCGGTGAAGAGAACTTCACCAAGAAGATTAGCAAATCTGCAAAGAAAATTGCTATTCGCCAAGCTCTTTCAATGAAAAACGCTGAAAAAGCCGTCATCGTTGCTCCAGAAGTTAAACTTACTGGTAAAACCAAAGACGCTATCAAGGTTTTGAAAGATCTTAAACTTGAGAACAAAAACGTTCTCGCTGTTGTAGCAGAGAAAACCCCAGAGATTCTTCGCTCAACCAACAACATTGCTAGCTTGAAGCTCGTTCGCGCTTCTTACCTTAACGTCTTCGACATTATGAATGCCGACGCTATCGTCTTTAGCGAAGCTGGTCTCAAGGCTGCTGAAAACTGGTTAATGGGAGAGGAGAAGTAAGATGGCTAAGAATGATCAAACCAATATCAAACTTCACTTGCTCGAACCACGCGCAACTGAAAAAACCTACCGTGAACAAGCTAAGCGCACCTATGCTTTCGTCGTCAAGAAATCTGACACCAAGCAAACCGTCGCTAAGTTAGTTGAAAAAGAATTTGGTGTTACCGTTACCGATGTTCGCATCTTGAACCGCGACGGCAAGCAAACCAAATTCAGCAAGGGTAAGCACGCTTATCCAGGCATCACTTATCGCCAAGATAAGAAAATTGCATATGTTACATTGAAGGATGGTGATTCTATCAAGGTTTTCGAAGAACCAGAGAAAGAAGAGCCAAAGAAAGAAACTAAGGTCAGCGCAAAGGAAGCTAAGGCTGCTAAAAAAGAAGCTAAGGCCGACAAGAATGCAGACAAGGAGAATAAATAATGAGTATTAAAGCTTATCGCCCAACTACTCCGGCTCAACGCCAAAAGACCACCGAGGATTATGATCAAATCACGACCAATAAGCCTCTTAAGTCATTGGTTAAAGCCAAAAAACAAAATGCTGGTAAGAACAACAGTGGTCGTATCACTGTTCGCCACCGTGGTGGCGGCGTCAAACGCCATTACCGCATCTTGACCCACAACTTGCCAAAGAATCTTACTTTGGAAGTTATGGAAATCGAATATGATCCAAACCGTAGCGCACGTATCGCTCGCGTTAAGGATCAAAACGGCGTTTACTACTATGTTACCGCTGATACCAAGATGTTTAAGGGTGCTACCTTCTCAACCGGCGACGAAGCTGCTGTTGAAGATTCAAACCGTATGCCACTCGCAAACATCCCAGTTGGTACTTTCGTTTACGCAATCGAATTAACCCCAGGCAAAGGCGCCCAAATGGTTCGCGCCGCTGGTGCATCTGCCCAGCTCATGGCTAAAGAAGATGGCTATGCTACTCTTCGTATGCCATCTGGTGAAGTCCGCAAAGTTCTCGAAACTTGCGAAGCTTCTATCGGTGTCGTTTCGAACCTTCAGCACCAAAACGTTAAGATTGGTTCTGCTGGTCGCAAACGCCGCAAAGGCATTCGCCCAACCGTTCGTGGTGTCGTGATGAACGCAACTGATCACCCTCATGGTGGTGGTGATGGTGGACGTCACGGTACTGGTAAAGCTCCACGTACTCCATGGGGTCAACTCACTCTCGGTTATCGTACCCGTCATAATAAGAAAACTAATAAAATGATCGTGCGCAGTCGCCACGAAGGAAAGAGGAAATAATGTCTCGTAGTCTTAAAAAAG
>JAZUJS010000027.1:0-3768 GCA_045642865.1 Candidatus Nanosyncoccus sp. | reverse complement strand
GAGCAGGAAATTGTTCCGTTGTCGCATTTGATCACGCGCGACGGATATTTTTGCATCAATGTGTAATTGTGAGTGGCCATGAGAACTGCTGTGCCGCTTTCGCTGATTTTGCGGAGCAGGCGCATCACGTCGATGGTGGTTTCGGGGTCGAGGTTGCCGGTAGGCTCATCGGCGAGGATGATGAGCGGGTCGTTGAGCAGGGCGCGTGCAATGGCGATGCTTTGCTGTTCGCCGCCGGAAAGTTGGTGGGGCATGCTCTGACGCTTATCTTTCAGCCCGACTTTGTCGAGGACTTCGTCGATGCGGCTTGAGATTTCATCTTCTTCTTTCCAGCCGGTGGCGCGCAGCACAAACTCAAGGTTGGCTTCAACCGTGCGGTCGAAAAGCAGTTGGAAATCCTGAAAGACGATGCCGATTTTGCGGCGCAGATAAGGAATGTCGCGGCGACGAATGTCAGTCAAATCGTACTGAGCGACAAGTACTTTGCCGTCTTTTGCGGGCAGTTCGCCGTATAAGGTTTTCAGAAGCGACGATTTCCCGCTGCCGGTCTTCCCGATGAGATAAACGAATTCGCCTTTGCAAATGGTGAAAGTGACATTCGACAGTATCAGGTTGCTTTTCTGAAAGATAGATGCGTCTTCGAGTTCTATGATTGGTGCGTTTGTCATATCGTGTTTGTTTTTCAGTTGTGTATTTCTTCGTCAGCCACAGCTTTAAGTTGCTTTATAAAGAAAGGCTGATCCTCCTCTTTTTGATAATAAATGTAATTAGTCATGTGCCTATTTCTTGTAAGGTTGGCGATAGCTGGTATAAGGAGCTTCTCGTTTTCCAAGCATGGATAAGCGTATTTGATATAAGTAATGTCTCCTAAAACAACATGAATAAATTCGTCGCAATATTTGTCTTTAAGTTCAGGATGGTTTTCTTTTATTACTCTTTCAATGGCATCAATTTGTTGCTTGATCGTGTAAAGGAACTCGTCAGGATAAATGCAACCTGGCCTGAAACTGAAAAAGTGAATGTTGGATGGTTTAATAGTAATATTATTATTTTTATTAAGTATATCATGGACTGTTTCATAGAATTGTTTTTTGCTTCGTTTTAAATCTATGAAAAGAATATGGTGTTGTGGGGATGATTCTGTCGTTTCCTTATTAAAATTAATATGAAATATGATAGTTTTGATAGTTTTTTTTAGATTAGAATCTGCAGAAATGTATAATAGTTTCCCTTCTTCAAGTTGTTCGTATGGATTAGTTTTTCCTTCGTTGGTTTTGTAGGAATTGTAATTAAGTTTTTCTGATGGATCTTTGTGCTCCGAAATCCAATATGGGAATGATGGCTCATTAATGGGCAGCGTGGCTTCGCTGACGGCATTATCCATGTAATTGCGTTGCGCCAATTGCCTATGTATGCTGGGAAAGACTTCAATGCCTTTATTCATCATCCTGTATTTATGCCAACCGTAAACGTTTCTTTGGTATAGGCATTTGGTGATACAAAGCTCTCTGTAAGCGTATTCCATTCTTTCATCATTGCTAATCCTCATTTCAATGACAATATCCGTTCCAATTCTTGAGACGGGGAGCTTGTTGTCGGCGGTAATTATGGCAATCTTGCATTTTTTTTTCAGTGATTCGGTCAAAGCTTGGAAATTGATTTGTTCAATGTCATTCGCCGATAGTTTTGAAAGACCATCAATGATGATGCAATTGATGGTTTTACCTTCTTCTATTTTTTCGATACGATTGAGTACATTATAGAAAAGTGTAAGGCTGTCAATTTTAGGATTACCATCGGTCAAAGAGGAATCGTCTTTACCAATAAATTGGATTTTGGAGTCGGCGGGTTCCGTTAAATTGGCAATCGGAATATCTTGGTTATTGATTTTTCTTTTTTTGTAAAGACAAAGAGTTCGTGTATTGAAATAATAGAGACCAGAAGAAAAACGTTCTTGTAATTCGTAAAATTGGTCTTGCTGTTTTATATATGAGGAATGGAGTTGAGAAAATGAAAGTTTCGATAAATCATCATTTGAAGTAGATGCTCCTTTTTTAGGATTTTTTGGTTTAGGATTTTTGGGTTCAACTGATTTCAGTAATTCGTCCAAATCTTCTTTCCAATTGTCTTTTTTAATTGCAATGTTTTCAATTAATCTGCAAATGTGATAGCCTTTGTATATGTTTTTTAGCCGAGCCATATCTTTGTTTATGGATATGAAGACCATTTCAAATTCTGAATCTTGTTTAGATCCTGAATCTCGTTTCCGCTTAAAATCATCGCTAAGAGACGCTTCATTTTCCAAATTTTTATTCAAACCTTCGCACATTTGCATGGCAAGATGAATCTTGTTTACGCCATGTTCGCCTCTAACTAAGATAGCTGTGTGTCCGTTATTATTATATATTCCTCCGAAAAAGAGACTGTCAAGGCCATCAATGCCAGTAGTAAGCTTATTTTCTTGTTCGTTTGCCATATCATAAATCTCCTATTAGTTTGTATATTTCATAAAAATCGTAATTGTCGTCGTAAATCACTGATAAGCCGTTTTTCGTGTGCATTATATTTATGATCTTTTGTTTTGTTTTTTCTTTTTCTGTGTCTTTTCCCGGAGCAGTAATGTAGTAAAGGTTTCCTTTACGTATATTCTTGACATAATGAAGCAGACGTTGGCTTGTGAAATCCTCTAATGACAAGCCGCATATTAGACCGCAATAGTGTGTCAAAAAGTGCATTTGGGTGGCTGCTTGCCAAGAATATACGTTTTTTGAATCTTCATAAAATTCGTCAGGTGACAATACGACATGATTGCCTTTGGGGGGAGCTTGAATGGCTTCGTATTTTGGAATAAAGCCATGGACATGATAAATGTTAATGTCGTTTTTGGTGACAGGATTGGGTTTCCAATTGCAAATGGTGATTGGCTTAATAGCTTCTATTCGTTGAAAAGTCTCATCCGAATATTTTTTCTGAATGTATTTCTTATATTTATCGTTCTTTTGGAGCGAAAGCATTGCATCTTCAAGAAACTGATCATAATTTTGGGTCACTATTTCGTTGATGTTTGGGCTATGAAGTATCAAGTCTGCTATCCGAAACAGCGTTAAGAAGTTATCAGGTGGATTATTATTGTTAGTAATATGGTTGACATAGTTTTCACAAGTTTTTTCGATTAAATCATGGGTGTAGTTTTTATAAAGGAAATGCTGTATGACTTTCAAATAGGCATTTTCACCGATGGTTTGCTTTATGATGTTTGTCTTCTTTTCACGAGATAAGTCATCCATGTTAAATTTATAAGGCATCATGGATACGGCATGTTGTAATAGTATTTCTATCAAATTATCCCATGAGAAATTGAACTCTTTGGAATAATTGATTCCAGTGCCAAGGTACAATACGAATTCCCGACGTTTTTTGAAATCGTCTTCCAATTTTTCAAAATTGTATGGTTTTTTTTTGTTTTGCATAGAATGTCGTGCCTGTCTATTGTTGCTTTCTCCTAAATACGGAATGTCGTTTTACCAACTTCCGCTGGCACCGCCGCCACCAAAATGGCCGCCTCCAAAACCGCCAAAGCCGCCACCACCACCGAAGCCGCCACTGCCGCCTCCAAAACTACCTGGTCCTGGCATGAAAATGACATGGCCGTTGGAGCCGCCGCCGGAGTAGGTGGTGCCGCCTGACGATTTGATTATCAGTATTATGATTATAATAATGAGAATGAGCGCAATAATGGCTTCTGTATTGTCGCCGTTTGTGTATTCA
>JAZUJS010000026.1:0-14163 GCA_045642865.1 Candidatus Nanosyncoccus sp. | reverse complement strand
CTATAATATGTTTCGGCGTAGAAAATATTGTCTTTCAGCATCGAATCTAGCGAAGGAAAACTGTAATTAGCAAATTTTCGACACAATTCTAATATCTTGCTTTCATTTTCGTCGTTTAAAACAAATTTTTTAATTTTTTCATCCTCGAACTTAAATATAAACACTTTATCTTTACCTAAATATTCATTCCAAAATCCAGCCTTTAAGTTCTTACTGACGAAA
The DNA here is from genome assembly GCA_045642865.1 of Candidatus Nanosyncoccus sp. Classification (GTDB taxonomy): domain Bacteria; phylum Patescibacteriota; class Saccharimonadia; order Saccharimonadales; family Saccharimonadaceae; genus Nanosyncoccus. Next base: position 13,941 of record JAZUJS010000026.1, on the reverse strand, counting down.
CTTTCAAATTTTTCTATATCGCCATCAGAGAAAGAAACACCATAGCCATCGTCATAAACTCTTATATTAAAATTGCTTTCTTTTAGAATATCGACATTATCAATACCCATAACATAGCTATAGTTCATGCACTTATTATATCACTGAACTGCACAGCAAGTCGCTTTCTGTATTTTGTTTTTTGATAAACGGATTTTATAACAAAACGGAATAAAATTATGTTGGCTTAAAATTTCAAGATTCCACTTTCAAGTTCATAACCAACCTGTGATTTCTTAATTTTTATCTCTATGAATTATATCATAAAGAGATGTTATAATAAAAATATGAGACATTCATTAGAAAGTTTAAGTCACAGCAGTAATCTTGATATGCCCAAAGATCCTGAAGGCATTAATAGGCCTAACAATCCAAAAGACCCATGGGATATGAGTGACTTTCGAAAAGGAATAGAAGAACTTAATAAACTCATAGATGATTTGCCAATAACCGAAAATGAGAACAAAAGAGAGATTGAAAGCAACCAAGATGCTTTAAAGACTCGCGAACAACTCATTGAAGAAGCGCGGGAGAAAGTTTTGGCTTGTTTCGGAAATAATGATAGAATTGAGGATGCCAAAAATCGAGTATTCGAAACTAAATTTGGCCCAAGTTACAATGGTAACCCAAATGTATTTCGCACTAACGAACAATCAGTTTACAGAATTACCGGGATCAATCAAATAGTAGATATTGTGAATTCAGGCTATGTGCGACCGAAAGAAGGCAAGTTGAAGGGTGGCCACGAAAACGAAGTCTTCTGGTCTAAAGGCGGCCAAGCATTAAATTATATTGACGAGAGACCAATTATCGAGGCTTCGGTAGAATCGGTCCAAGATGGTCAAAAGGGTTCGTTGTCATTAGAGGATTTGTCGGCAGTCTGGATTTTTAATCCTGACACGAAAAAAAGAGAAAATAAATTAGAGGTATTAAAAGAATCTCGAAAACTCCTAAATAAAGATGAGCAAATAACAGAAGAAAAGCTCATCGACAGGTTAAAAAATGGTATAAGTTTATCTGATATTTCCGATAGTTTTTAAAAATAAGAAAGAAATAGCGAATGGAAAAAAGCGAGGAAAAACATTAATCTTTGATTTTTTGTGGTTTAGTTTAGACAGTTTGACTTTATAAGGGAATGGCATATGTGGTCACACATTGGTTTAAAATTTCAAGATTCCACTTTCAAGTTCATAACCAACCTGTGGTTTCGTATTTTTATCTCTATAAATTATATCGTATTTCCTAGCGAGTTTTATTATTTGCTTTTAAGACTTTTTAAGTATTCTTTTTGCTCGCTTGTTATGCGGCGACTTTCTCGCGCTTTCTGGATAGCTTTATTGTGTGTCCAGCTATTTAGTTTTTTCGTTTCTATGATTTTTATTGCATTTTCCCAATTTTTTGTGAGTGCGGTTGCAAAATACCAAGCAACCATCATTTTTACGTAGTATTCTTCGTTTTGTATTTTGGAGATCTCTTCCATGATTTTTGCATCAAAATTTTTACCAAGAAAATAGGTCATTGCCATTTCAATTCCGAATCTGATTGTATAGGTCTGACTAGATTTTATCCATTGGAGAATTTTTTCTCTTATTTCTGGTAAATGTTTTGCGAAAACTTTTGGGCTTAGTTGGTCACAAGTCGCCCAGTTGTCTATAAATGGTAAAAATTTTTCAACAAGTTCAATGCATTTTTTAAAATCTTTTTCTTCGCAGATTACAAAAGAGTGTAGTTGGTTTTCATCAAAACTTTTGTGTGGCAAATCGTTCAAGAATTGATCGCGAAAATCATTTTTAGAAAAATCTTTTGCGAATTTTCGAAGTAGCGGTGTTCGCACTCCGTAAATTTTGACTTCTGGAATATTATTTATAATTTTTCTCTGAAACTCGGCATATTTTTGATCAGAATTATTCTCGAGAAAATTTTCTATCTCTTTCATACTACGCATTATAACATCATTTTAAGCTTTCCGTGGTCGGGTTTAGGCAGTTTAACTTTACAAGAGAATGGTGTATATGTGGTCGCAGGCTGGTTTAAAATTTCAAGATTTCACTTTCAAGTTCATAACCAACCTGTGATTTCTTATTTTTATCTCTATAAATTATATCACGGAAAGGTGCTATAATAAAAAATATGAAACAACTAGACAACTCTTTTGAAAAATTCCTCGTAGAGGCAAAAAAACAAACATATGCTAACCCAGACATCAAGAAGGCTTCTTCTTTAAGACCTGGTTCCAATGATTATCATTATGAAGAAGGTAGCTATATCTACCATGACACCTATTTCGGCGGAACAAATTTCATCGGGGAAGAAGTAATTTATGAGAATGGTAGTCCGGTTTGGGCAATGAACTATCATGGTGTAACGCTTGATAAAAATAAAGGAGAGGCCGCAATGGACGCGGCCTTGCGGCCAGCATTAATGAAAGTCGGGGAAGATGATATTTTACCACTTCGCGGCCCAAAAGAATTTAAGAATGAGAGCTATAAGTACTCTTTTGCCGTAGAAGGCGATATTAATAATTTTTCTGGAGTAGAAAAAATTTTCGAAAATGACACTCTAATTTACGAATTAAGATGTGAAGGCGGAACTATAGAATAAAAAAGAAAGTCCCGAACTTGCGTTACAACGCTGCCTGACGAACTTTCGATGCCTTAAGTTGTATCACTTATTCCTAAAAATTTCCATAACCTTTCCGGATTTTTTGATAAATAATAATCTTTTTTGCCTTTTTTAACTAAGTTGGACTGGAATTGTACTTCGTGTAGTAGTTTAATTGGATGAAGTTTTGATTGTCTTCCATCTATGACAATGTTTGGGGATTATTCGGCTGCATCCTGAACGCAATATACGCGCCATTGTCGCAAAAAGCATAAAACTCTTGCACAGATAACCCATAGTCGGGCTGTGTGTATTCGTGCATATTTAGATTAGTTGAATTAAAATTTTCGTCCTTAATTTCCGATTTAATAAATTTATGCACTACGTCTGAAAGTAATTCGTCCATATTCTGATATTGATGTAGTCCACGAAAACGTTCCCAGGAATGTTCAAACCAATAAAATTCGCCGTTCGATTTGAAAACCAAAAAAGTATGAGTTGGGCAATCCTTTCCATCATAATAAACTAAGAAATACGTTTTAACACTAATGCCATGCTCTTCAAAGTAATCTCGTTCAAATTCAACTTGATCCCAACAAACTCCGGCTTTACTTTTTTGTAGACTTGCTGGCGATTGTAAACGATAATTATCGGAAAAACTATCAAAATCACCCAGATGGGTTTTGCCAGTAAAGTCAACCCAACCGTAATTGATATCTTGCATTTCTGCCAGTAGTGAGTTTGCAATTTTAATTTCGTTAGCCATAGTTGCTATTCCTTTTTATATTTTAGTCCGATTTTACAAGAGAACGCGGTATATATGTGACCGTTGGTTGGTTTAAAAATTCAAGATTCCACTTTCAAGTTCATAACCAACCCGCCCTTTCTTTAGTTGTTGACAAAATGCTTAATGTTTGATATAATGAAAATATATTCGGGAATACCCGCCATCCCCTCTTCCGTAAGGTTGAGGGCACATTTTTTTACTTATATAATTCATGAAATGCTTTCTTGACGGTTTCTAAATCGGTTTGTGGAATTTGCCCTATTTTTGAATGAAGTCTTGATACGCTCATTACTCTAGCTTGGCAAACCGCCGCAAATTCTTTTTTGCCTAAAAATTCAAATTCTGCATACCAGGAGCCAGATTTCTCTTGGGAAGTTAATGGTATCCCCATAAAACCAAACTTGCTAAGTTTTCTCATTATAAGAACTGGACGAGTAAAACGTTCACTTTTTCCATTAATCTCCACACCGACATTTTCTCCAAAACTGCACCACCAAATCTCACCTTCTTGAATTCTCGGAGATTTTGCGCCAAAATGCAGTTTTTCTTTTAATTCGATCCATTCTTCGAAATGTTTTTCTTCCATCTCTATAAATTATACCGTGAAAGATGATATGATAAAAACATGAAACAAGAAAAAAGCTGTGGCTGTATCATTGTCAAAAATGGCAAAGTATTATTGGAAAATCAAAAAGGTGATTTACCAAATGAATTGTATTGGAATTTTCCAAAAGGTCATCAAGAGAAAGGTGAAACGGACCTCGAAACGGCAATTCGTGAGACAAAGGAGGAAGTCGGGTTGGATGTGGTTATTACTGACGAAGAGCCAATCATGATGCAATATCTCGTCAATAAGGGCACCACAGAAAAAACCGTTTTGCTTTTTTTAGCTAAACTTAAATCGAACAGTGAGAAGATTATTATACAAGAAGAAGAGGTCGCTGAAGTTAAATGGGTCCCTTTTTCAGAAGTTTATAATTTGTTGACCTTCGACAGGTGTAAAAAAGCTTGGCAAGAAGCGAAACAAAAACTGAAGATTTAATAGAATTATCTATTGACATATCCTTTTTCTAATTCTATTTATGTAAGCATCAGAATAGCCACGCTTTCCGTGGTCGGGTTTCGGTAGTTTGACTTTACGAGAGAACGGTATATATGTGGTCGCAGGCTGGCTTAAAATTTCAAGATTTCACTTTCAAGTTCATAACCAACCTGCGAATCTTTAATTTTTATCTCTGTAAAATACACCACAAAAGATAGCGCTTAAGGAAAAGAATTTTAATATCTTTATGCTATAATGTAAATATGGAAGAGAGAAGCTTTTTCAGTAAAGACATCTTAGTAAAAATACAAAAAACCAGGAAGATTTTTTTAAAGTTTGCCGTAGGGATATTAATTGCGGAATTGGTATTTGGTGCAGTTTTGATATTGACTGAATTTTGGGATTTAGCAATTGGCAGAATTCAAGGAACATTTTTAATCCTTGCGCTTATTCTATTTCTTGGAATTAACAGTTTTATTTGTCTTGAAAAAGGAAATAAAACTATACAGACTTTTGCGCTGATAGAATTTATTAGTAGCTTAGTTCTTGGAGTTTTTGCCTTTTTGCTTATGTGGGGAATAGTGCCAGCTAGTTGGACGGAAGTAATAACGAAAATTTCTAGTTACAATTCGCGCCCATACACGACCACGGTTTCTCACATGACGTTTTGGATGATTGCGATGCTGGTTGCTTCTTGTGCTACCGCTGCCGGTTTTTGTATTGCTAATATTATGTCAATAAAAACGACCACAAAAGTGGTAAAACCATTAAAAATAACCGCAATTATATGTACATTTTATCTATGGATTTTTGGGACAATTATCACGATTATTCAACCTGAATTTAGTGGTGTAGTAAAATTATATAGGTTGGCTCGTCTGGCTGGACTCGCTCTAGTTATTACGGCGCTAGCTGCCTTAGTAATTTCTAAAGCTAATAAAAAGAAACAAGAGGATGGCACTCACATTATTAATGGTAATAATTTGTCTCAAAATATGCCAAAAACTGAAGCAGAAATTAGAGCTGAAATTGAAGAAAAAATTAGAAGAGAAATGATAGAAAAAGAAATTCGAGCAAAACTTGAAGCAGAGCAAATCGACAGCATAAAGCCTACGAATGAGCCACTAAAATAATTACGCTTTCCGCGGTCTGGTTTTGTTAGTTTGACTTTACAAGAGAATGGTATACATGTGACCGTTGGTTGGTTTAAAATTTTAAGATTCCACTTTCAGGTTCATAACCAACCTGTGATTTTCAAATTTTATCTCCATAAATTATGCCACAAAATGTTACAATCGTAATATGAACAATGAGATCGAAGCACAATTTTTAGATATAGACAAAAATAAAATCCGTGCGAGATTAAAAGAAATCGGTGCAATTTTAGAAAAACCAGAAATTCTAATGAAGCGAGTAGCGTTCTACACTGGGGAGCATTCTTTTGCGCGAGTGCGTGACGAAGGCGACAAAATCGTAATGACATACAAGAATGTCATTGACGATAATTCGATTCTCGGCACAAAAGAAGTTAACATAGAAGTCAATGACTATGATAGTGCCATTTTATTCTTGTGTGGTTGCGGCTTAAAAATTAAGGCTCGACAAGAAACGAAACGAGAAATTTGGCGAGTTGATAATGTTGAAATATGTATCGATACTTGGCCATGGATACCAACTTTTGTGGAAATTGAGGGACCAACTGAAGAGTCTGTTTGGAATACTGCCGAAAAGCTCGGTTTTTCTAAAAAACAGGCAAAATTTGGTTCGGTAGATACCGCATATCAACATTATTATGGAATTGATACAGATGTGGTAAATTTGCATACACCAGAGATTGCTTTTGATATAGAGCCGCCAAAATGGGTAAAAAAATAACCCTTTATCTATGATAGATATAGGTTGGCTTTAAATTTGGTATAGCCATGTTATAATTTTGATATGGGAAAAAGCTTATTTAGCAAAGAGAACGAAGAAACGCTAAAAGTCTACGACAAGTATGCTAAAGCATATCTAGAACACAGTATTCAGCACGACGCCAAAGATCCAGAAAAAGCAAAGAGGAAGGCGGAGTGGCTAAAAGATTTTGCCAAAAATGGTTTTTCTAATCTGCATCCATCTGCCAAAATTCTCGAGATTGGTTCGGCGGACGGCGAGAATTCCATCATGCTTAAAAAACTTGGCTTTGATGTCACATCTAGTGATGTGGCTGATGATTTTCTGAACGCTATGCGTGATAAAAAACTGAACCCAATCAAACTAAATTTGTTGGCTGATGATTTTCCTGGTAGATATGAAGGCGTCTTTTGTTGGCGTGTATTCGTTCACTTTACTGAGGCGGATTTTGAATTGGCTTTACGAAAAATTTTCAACAGTCTCGATTTTGGCGGTAGGCTAGTCTTTAATGTTCTAAATGCCGAATCGGAAGAAAATGACAATGATGGCTGGTATGATTTTCCTGGCGATTATCATATGGGCGCAAAAAGATATTATCAATATTTTAAACAGAGCCAAATCGTAAAAATTGCCAAAAATGCTGGTTTTGAAATAATTGAATCTATAAAAAATGGTGGCAAAGGGGAAGACAAGTGGCTTTGCTACGTTCTAGAAAAGTCAATTCCGGTAAATTATCATCTGCAAGAATATATCGAATCGGAAATTTTGCCGCAATACGATCCGCATGCTGGGCATGGCATTTCACATATTAGGTATGTAATTAGGCGCAGTCTGCGTTTTGCTGAAGAAGTTCCTGATGTAAATATGAACATGGTCTACACAATCGCAGCGTATCACGACATTGGCAGAAAAATCGATAACGAACATCACGAAGCTGTATCGGCGCAGATCCTACTTAAAGATCAAAAAATCAAAGAATTTTTCGGCGAAGACCAAATCAAAACCATCGCCGAAGCAATTGAAGATCATCGTGCCAGTCTAAAAAATGACCCGCGCAGTATTTATGGCAAAATCGTGTCCTCTGCTGATCGCAATACGTCCGTCGAGCAAATGTTGGGGCGAACTTATGACTATAGCAAAAATATGATGCCAGAAGCAGACGAAAAAGCCATCTTTGAAGCTGTGCGAGCCCACCTTAGGGATAAATACGGTAGCAATGGCTACGCCGCGAAAAAAATGTTCTTCAATGATTTGGAATATACGGCATATTCGAAAAAAATTGACGAAATCACTAGCGATTATGACGTTTTTGAGAAAGTCATGACGGATTTTCTTAAGAAATAACCACGCACCACTACTGCAACAGTTGACTTTTTGCCTATTTTATTGCTCAAGCAAGAAAAACAACTGTGCTATAATTTAGGTATGGAAAAACGTTTGCCAAATCAAGAGAAGTTGCAAAAAACACAAAAAATTCTCTTCAGAATTGCATTATGTACATTCCTCGTGGATATATTTCTCTGTTATATTTTCGCTCTCAAAGTAGAGCATTGGACTCCAATTGTAACAAAAAGCCTGTCATCGCTCACGGCCCTAAGTGTGCTTTTCTTTATTAGTAGCGGTATTCTTCCTCGAATCGAAAAAGGCACCAAGGCGGTGCGCAATATTGCGTTCGCGGGGCTTATTTGTGGCGTGCTTTGTGGAATTCTCGCCCTGTTAATAATATGGGAAGTGATACCGTACAGCTGGTCAGAAATAACCACTCGCATCGATGAACGCAATCTGTTACTCGTAAGGAACAACAAGTATTTGACTTTTTATGGTGCGGCCATGCTTTTTATGGGTTTCACGGCGCTGACCTGCTACCTGCTTTCTAGCGTCATGTCAATCAAAGAAAGTAGCAAAGCCATCAAACCGCTAAAAATCGCGTCAAACATCTGCCTTCTCTATCTATGGATTTATGAAATCTATATGGTAGCACAATGTACTGAAACGCAATTAATATCACTGTCGAAAGACGTAGATAATCTAATGCTTCAACTGGCCGAGTTTACCTGTGCCTGCTATATAATTACGACCACCGCGGTGTCGATTATCTCGAGAAAAAACCAAAAGGCAGAAATAGATCCAGACGCGCTAGTCGAAAAAGACGTTCATTATCCTCCAAAAACAACCAAATAATCCAATAAGGAAAAACAATGCCCACCAAACATCAAGTCGTATTCGACGAAAAAGAGCTTCTTGCGGCGGAACGCAGCAAAATCACCGAAAGTCATGCCAATGCGCAGACCGCTATTGATTTTGCGCTCAAGCTTTTCCTCTTGGTAGTCGCAATCGTCACATTTTTACACTCGGTCGCATTCGAGCGTGGCTTTCATCCGGACTGGTCAATCAGCCGCTACATGGGCGTGGCGCCATGGAGCGCGATTGTTTTTGCCATTGTAAATATTGGCATCGTTGTGGCTGTTTTACGCTTTGCAATTGATATGAAAAAGACGCAAAAACTGTCCAAAATCTGGTTTGCATTAATTTTGCTCATGGTGGCGAGCTTTCTTTCGCTTAGCTTCTGCCCGGTCGGGCTGTTTGACGCTGAGTGGGGAAATTATGGCACGGTCAGCATGATTCATCGCTATTCTTCATATGTATTATTTGCCTCGATGTTTGGGCTCGTCGTCGACTCTTTGATCGAATACAAGCACAAAAGCACATTCTTCAAAATCTACGCCGTCCTTTTAATTATCTATGCAATTTTGGCTTGCATCGGCTACCTACTCGAGCCACCATTTTATATGAATTACATCTATTTTTATGAGGCGGCCTACATTGTTGCGAATCTCATATTTCATATTATTTGTTCACGCCAAAAGGCTGACTAAGGAGAAACCATGACAACGTATCAAATTTCGACATTAATAATGGCGATAGAAGCGAGAAGATATTTGCGCAAGTGCGATTTTGAGCCCGAAGTCATTCAGAGCATCAAAAAATCACGCCGCTCCGTTATTTTAAAATACGTTTTTTCAATATTATTCCTGATGGGCTCGCTATTTTATCTGCTATTTTGCACCTTATTCCCGACGGATATCCCAGTACAAAAATATGGCATCAATAATGGTTATCGCATTATTCAGGCGCGCCTCGATTACGACGGGGAAATATTCTGGACCAAAGACTCTAAGCGTGCGTCAGTCCCAGCCGTGCAATATTTCGCCGATGCTGATTCATTTAAGCCATATGACCAGTTTGTCGTGGTTGTAACCGAGCAAGACAATAAAGTCGTCGAAATTATGAAGCGTGCCGATGCTTATCCGGAAAACAAGACGCCGTTCATTATTGGTATCATTGCGCTCGTGGTGAGTTTTGTGACACTTTGTGTGATAAGCATCCGCATTGGTCGAAGGAAAGATAAAGCCGCGCTCCTGTGGGGTGAATATCTAGAGTGGTATTCGAAAACTACCCACGCGCAGCCATTTAACCCACAAAAAGGCTTATAATAATAGATAAAATGTAATACAATAAGAAAAATGAAAAAGGCCCTATCTTCTAATTATATCACGAAAATCATAATTTGTCAATTTCTCCTCTGTTTGGGCGTTATTTTTGGCGCACCAAAGGCCGAAGCGGCTAAAGTGGACGATTTCACATTTAGCAGCTTTGAGGCCGACTATTATCTTACGAGCGATGCTGAGAAAAACGTCAAAATGCGCGTCGTCGAAACTCTCACCGCCGAATTCCCTGAGCAGCAAAACAAAGGCATTTGCCGCGAAATTCCTTATTTGAACGACGGTGATCGCATTGTCGTGTTGGACACGCTAACCAGCAGCGATATCAAGCTAACCCGCAACGGTGAGCATGAACCAATCTATAGCATCGAAAAAGAGGATGGATTTTATCGCGTTTGTACCGGTACAGAGGAATATGTCGAGGGTACGCAAGCCTATAGATTTGAATATATTTTTGAGAATGTAATTATTAATCGCACAAATGCAGCTGGCCAGCCACTACAAGAGCTTTATTGGGACACAAATGGCAACGGCTGGCGCCAACCATTTGAGCAGCTCACGGTGCGCGTTCATCTCGAAAAGCCGGAACTTTGGACTGGTCGCAGCTCGTGCTACGTCGGCGCCTATGGAGAAAATAACGGCCAATGTACGACGACCAAAATCGACGATGGTATTCAATTTGCCACTGGTCGTCTAGAAAAAGGGGAGAATCTCACCTTTGACCTCGAATTCAACCCTGGCACCTTTAAAGTTGCCGAGCCGGAAAAAAATTACCTAGCCTACCTGGTCCTAGCAGTCTTTATTGCTTTTGCCGCGTTTAAACTCTATAAGCCAATCAAAGAATATCGCGCCACGTCTGAGCTTCGTCAATATTACAAAGGCTATTTCGTTAAGCCAGAATACGCACCGGACACCAAATATTCGTTGACTGAGTCGGCGGCAATCTATAAGGGCAGGCTCAAAGACGTCAAAGTGGCAATTTTGCTCGATTTAATCGTGAAGAAAAAGGTTGAACTTGTAAATGCTGGCAAGGGCATTTTTGGTAAAACCATCTGGAAAATCAAGATTGTGGACTATGAACACACTAATAATGTTGAGCGAAATGTTCTTAAAATCTTGAATCGTGGCGATGAAATTCACCAGGGCGACGAGATTGACCTCAAGAAAACCTCCGTCAAAGCCTCGATGATTTCACTTTCGAATCGAGTTGATGCCGCCGGCGTTACCGAAGCTGTCGAACATGGTTTGGTTAAAAAGGGCTTCAGTAAGAATCCGAGCACCGAGTCGGCTTCGGTTCTCGTGATTTTTGAATCGGTGCTGCTTTTCCAATTCATCACCATAGCCTTGCCAGTCCTCTTTACCGATTCGGCGCGTAGTGATTTCCCAGATATATTCTATGATGGTGTTGCATATGTGCACGCGCTTGCAATTCTTATTGCCTGTCTTGCGATTACGTTCATCTCCTCTATCGTTCGCTCAGCTATCCGCAAAAAAGTTCGCGCCTTTGACCGATATGAAAAACGTGGCCTTGAGTATTCGCGCTATCTAGATGGCCTGAAGCTATATATTAATATGGCTGAAAAAGATCGTATTGATTATTTCCAAAGTACAACTGGCGCCACGCTGACAAACGAGGGAATCGTCGAGCTTTACGAAAAACTCCTCCCCTACGCTGCCCTTTTTGGCCTCGAGGAGAGTTGGATGAAGGAACTCGGCAAGTACTATCAGATAGAGAATATTGAGACTCCATCGTGGGTTGGCGTCAACCTCTATTCGACGACGGTACTCGGCAACGTCAATCGCGCCACTTACTACTCAAACCACTCTTCATCTGGTAGTTCTCATTCGTCATTCTCGAGCTCTAGTTACTCAGGCGGAGGCGGTGGCGGCTTCTCCGGCGGTGGCGGCGGCGGTGGCGGCGGTGGTGGCCGCTAAAATACTACTCAGTCTATAAAAATATGCTAAAATAAAGAAAAGGAGTTAATACAAAATGAAGAAATATATTGTGCGCACGACAATTGCGACATTGGTGCTAATAATTGCTGCGTTCATCTGTGGACGTTACTGTTTTCCGGCTGAAAATCTAGCCTCACTGCCAAAACCGGAATTATCAGAGGGCGAACGTGGCCAGCTCGGCATCGATAAAAATGTTAATGAATCTACTATCGATCAATATCTTGGTCGTGCCGATTCTGTCTATCGCGATATGCGCATGCTCAAAGATCCAGGCAATTACGAAGCAATCGGTGGTGATTCTTACCTCTCCGGCTTTGTTAAGGGCTTCGAGGTTGTGCCACTACCATATATAATGCCAGTTACTGGCCTCCCAGAACCTGTTGGCGCTACCTACACCGGTACGACACTCTTTAATATTGATAAAGATGGCAATTATGTCGCCAACTTCGTTGAATCTATGGATATTCTCGAATATCTCTTCCCGAAAGATAAATATATCTTCCTTATGTGCGGCGGCGGTGGCTATGCTGGTATGACCAAAAACATGCTCGTTTCTCTCGGCTGGGATGAAGAAAAAATCTACGACGCTGGTGGCTACTGGTCATACGAAGGCACTAACAACGTCCAAGTCAAAACCGAACGCAACGGCAAAGTATCTTATGACTTCTGGAAAGTTGCCTATCACGACATTGATTTCCAAACTTTAACTAAGAAATAATATGACAAAATTAGACCCAAAGTCTACAAAAAGAATCCTAGGTATCGCGGCGACTGCAGTCGCCGTGGTGCTTGGGGTATTTTTGTGCACTATATATATAAATAATCAACCAGACCCAAAAACCAAAATTGACAATATATATTATGGTTCGTCCGAACTGATTGTTCTCGATACGCCCGAATTCCGTAAACTCGTGGATCAAAAGCAGTCTTTCCTCCTTATTACCTATCAGCCTGGCTGTACGGCATCAATCCTTTCTTTTGCCAAACAGTTCTCGGAAGAGCATAATATTGCCTTTAATTACCTAGTCTGGTCCGAACTTCGCGAAACAGAAGTGCATGAAGATGTGAAATTTACCCCATCCGTCATGGTATTTAGGGAGGGAAAAGTAGTAAAATTCCTCCGCGCCGACTCCAATGAAGACGTAAATATGTATAATAATTACGCAGATTTCAAGAATTGGCTCGAAAATTCGCTCGATTTAACAGGGGTGGAGTAAAAAAAGTCAAAAAAAGTCAAAAAAAGTCGAAAAAAACCCTTGCATTATTTTTCGGACTGAGCTATAATCATTCTCAGTTGAACAAGTCACGGTTTCAGTGACCTCTGTAAAAGATATAAGAAAGCGAGGAAATCTTTTGAGGTCGCTTTATAGAAACCTCAAACTAATTTCTTAAGTCTTTCAAAATTTAACAATTTGACATTAACGATGAAAAGATTTTAAGTATGACGACATTGGCAATCGAACCTCGATTGCTAGTTAAGTCAATGCATAAAAAGGTACATAAGGGCACTGATAGTGGATGCCTTGACAATCAATACCGATGAAGGCCGTAGAAGTCTGCGAAAAGCCTCGGGGATCTGACAGCGAGAAATGATCCGGGGATTGCCGAATGGGGAAACCCAATACGAGTCATGTCGTATTGCACTTACCTGAACACATAGGGTAAGGAGACGGGAACCAGCCGAACTGAATCATCTTAGTAGGTTGAGGAAAAGAGAATAACCAATGATTCCGAAAGTAGTGGCGAGCGAAATTGGAACAGCCCAAACCTTAAGATAACCATACGGGTTAACGCCCAGAGTTATTAAAGGGGTTGCGAAATCAGATAATTTTTGGACAAAGTCGCTTCACGGCGGTTTTGTCTAAAAACCAACAACGTTAATTGAGTGGATAATGTAAGAAAACCTAGATCGTAGCAGAAGCACTTGGAATGGTGCGTCACAGAGGGTGAAAGCCCCGTACGCGAAACGGTCTTAGACATTATATATCTTTTTTCAAGTAGGACGGGGCACGAGAAACCCTGTTTGAATCTGGCAGGACCACCTGCCAAGGCTAAATATATTGATTGATCGATAGCGAACTAGTACAGTGATGGAAAGGTGAAAAGAACCCCGGGAGGGG
>JAZUJS010000025.1:0-19666 GCA_045642865.1 Candidatus Nanosyncoccus sp. | reverse complement strand
AGAAGACGTATTTTTTCCAAGTTCGCAAGAACGAACCTAGAACTTTTTGTTCTTGACATGTTTATATGACCCTTTTAATTTAAAACTCTATATTTTTTTGTTTTTTAGCCTTACAGCCACACACTCTATGGGTTTATTTAATCATACGGTTTTGCAAAATGCAAGTGCTTTTTTGAAAAAATTACAGTAGTTTTTTATGGAATTTATGTTATAATTTTGTCATGGCAAGAAAAGCACCTAAAAAGATTATTGCAAAACTCAATCGCAATAATAATCATAAACACAGCGACAAACGCAAACACTTTGATTTGAAAGATGGTCGCTAAAAAATAAACCCTTGCGGGTTTATTTTTTATTTCAGCTTTTCTTTGATCGTAGCGACAAGTTTATCTAGAATGGCGTCTTGGTTTTGGGTTAGATGATAAAAAAGTTGCGGTTCAAACATTTCAACTTCCATCACAGTGTATTTTCCCTGGATTTTGACAAAGTCAATACGCGCATACGTCTCATCGCGATATTCTGGAATGCTAAGAATTTTCTCACAGATCGCGTCCAATTCCGCGTTATTCTTAATGCTTACTTCGTGTTCACTGCCGGAATTATTGAAAATTTTTGGATAGCGTAGAATATAATGCGACTTTTCCCCGCCAATATAGATTGCAGCAAGCTCACCATTATCAATTTCTTTAACAAAAGGTTGTACCAGAAGTGGCTGTTCTTGGATAATTTTGGCAAAAGCTTCGGGGATTTGATCATAATCAAAACTGCGACAACGATTGGATGGACCAATGATGTATGTGTTGTGGCCGCTGCCAGATATGCTTGGCTTCACTACAACACTATCCGAAGAAAAACTGCGCGCACAATCGTGGATCACCCTGGTGAGTTCCGTAGTGCCAACTGGGATGATTTTTGTCGGAATAATCGGAACGTGATGCTTTTTGAGCAGCTCAATTTGGCAAACTTTATCATAATTATTGCGGATAACATCAAGTGAGTTGAAAATAGGTTTATTGCCAACTTTTTTGAACCAACGTTCTAGCTCCGGTAGATGATCCTGATAGCCCCACATTGACGCAATAAATAATCCGTCAAAATCCGAATATTTTACGGTTGAATCTTGCCAAGAAATGATTTTCGCGCGAAAACCATTACGTTGAAGCGCTTTTACGACAAGGCGATCATCATAGATGCGATTCTGCCATTCGTCGCAAGATACAACGGCGATAAATTTTTGTTTCGGATGGGCGCGGTTATATTTATTACATTCGGCGGCGAATTTGCGTCGCCCTAGGTATTCACGAAGTTTATTTCCCATTGAGTTCTCTCACTACTTTATTTAGAATAATCATATTTTTAACAATATTTTCACGCGAGATACCAAAACTAATGCGGCCGACTAGTTCGTCTGGGTTTGGCCAGAAAATATTTCCACCCATTAGATATTTGAGACCTCCGTGCGCGAACACAAAATCGAGCAAATCGTTTTCGTTTGCGATAACTTTGCCGCTTGGAGTAGTTTTTCCTTTGAGCGGAGTAAAGTCAAAAACTACGAAGAAACCAGATTGAGGTTCGACCTTGATGGTGATTTGGTTTTTGCAGCCAGCGCAAAGATTTTGATACTCTTTTTTGCCATATTTTTGGATGTCGCGGGAGATTTTGGCGCGCAATTTGCTATCTTTAATCGTATTGAGACCGTAGGTCAACGCACGGAGTAATTGATAGCGATATTGATACTCCGCCAAAATCGGCGTAAGATAACGACGCCACTCTTTGTAACGACGATTTGTGCCATTAAATGCTCCGGCTGTAGCGGCAACCTGAAGTACTGGCATCGAATCCATCGTATTATGCAATTCGTTAATAATAATATTCGCAACAGGAATAGGCGCCAGAATGACAGCCGCACGGATACCGGCGAGATTGTAAGCCTTGGAAAGACCAAACAAACTGATTGTATTATTAAAATACTTTGGCATACTGGCCATTGGCAATGCGAGATTGTCTAAATCATATGTGAGATCTCGATAGACCAAGTCATCAATCACGAAGACGTTTTTCTCGAGACAAACGTCACCAATTCCTTCCAAGATTGAACGATTTTTGTGCGTAATGACGTTGCCCATTGGGTTGTGCGGGTTCAAATTAAGAAACGCGGCAACCTTTGGAATATATGCCTCGCCGGCGTGCTGCTTTTTGAGGTCGTGATTGATTTCGTCAATGCGTTTAGCTAGTTTGTCGGGATTGACGAACCAATCATCTTCGGCGGAAAGGTCGATTGTTTCTAGATGATAGTTGCTTAATTCGGACATAATTGCAAATAATCCATAGTTAGGCGCCGTCATTAGGATGACATCGTTCTCATTAGCGATGGCATTCAAAACTAAGGAATACGCATGCGTCGTGGAGCAGGCAAAAACTACGTTATTAATACCAATACCATCGTAATTTTCGCCTGGCTTCAGGTCAAATCCTTCACGTTCAAGATAGTCTACGAAGCGTTGGTGCGAGCGATAATCGCCAGACGTGCGTGGGTATTTATAAAGATTCTTGGATTTTAGTTGCTTTTTGATGGCGCGAATGGAGCCTGGATATGGCTCATACTCGAGCGGAGTGCCACTATGAAAACCGTCATAATCGTTAATCTCAGTAACGCCAGGATTATTTTTGTAGACACCTTCATTCAAAAAGTTATACGCTGGTTCCATGTCGGCAATTTTTTGATTATATCGCTTTGAATCTTTGCGAGATGGCAAGGTATCGGTGCTGATTTGGCCAGCTTTTTCTTCGACGAGTTTTTTGAGCGCTCCGGAATAATTATCAGGATTTGCAGTAACTTTATGTAGTGGGTTATAACCTAGAGCGGTTTTGATTTTATTCTTAAAACTTTTTGATGCCATAAGTATATTATACTACAATTTATCATTCTGCATCCCAAGGGAACGCGTGACCAAAATGGCCATAGCTGGCGGTCTGTTCGAAGATTGGACGCTTTAAATCCAAGTAACTAATGATGCCGCGCGGAGTAAGATCGTAGCCTTCGATTTGCTCAGCAACACCATCGACAATTACGGTTTGCTCGAGTGGTTCGGCCTTGCCAATGGCGTAGGCGAGACGCACAAATACTTCATGGGCTTGGCGTTTTTTAAGATAATCTACCGCAATGCGACGTGCCATGTAGGCCGCAGAGCGATCCACTTTGGAAGCATCTTTACCCGAGAAACAGCCACCACCAATTGGAATGCGTGGGCCATAATTATCAACGATGAGTTTACGTCCAGTGAGACCAGTATCAGCATCGAAACCACCCTGATGCCAGTCGCCAGCCGGGTTGAGGTGAAGTTCGATATCCCCCTCTAGTTTGTTGTCGGCAATGAATTGCTTGACCATTGTTTCCAATTCAGCCCGAGAAACGTTTTGAAAACTTGCAACGATGGAGCTAATTGTTTGATCTGGCGCAATAGTAACCTGAGTTTTACCATCAAATGGATATTTTTCGTAAATAAATTGATTGAGACGACGCGAAAGCACAACTTCGCGCGGGAGGAGTTCTGGGGTTTCATCGCAGGCGTAGCCAATCATGATTCCTTGGTCGCCGGCGCCACCAGTATCGACACCCTGAGCAATTTCTGGCGATTGCTTGACGATTTTGGTGTGAACCTCCACATCGTTGCCAGCAATGCGATGGACAATTTGTTCAATATCGACATTGTCTGCACGCGAAGTGATTTCGCCAGTCACAAAAACCACACCGTGACCACCACAAGTTTCGGCGGCAACGCGTGAATCTGGGTCTTGTGCTAAATAAGCGTCTAATATTGCATCGGAAATTCGGTCGCAGAGTTTGTCAGGATGCTTCGGCGAAACACTTTCGGCAGTACGGTAAAAATTAATATTGTCTTTGGTCATAATATCTTTCCTTTCTTTGGCCGGAATTACCACCTTTCATCTTCCGATGGGGCTGGTAGTGGGTCTCCGGGCCGGTTCCCTCGCCACTTCTTGATATTAAATTAAATTGTTATGGTACACCCGGAGGGGCTCGAACCCACGACCCTCTGTTCCGAAGACAGATGCTCTAATCCACTGAGCTACGGGTGCGAAGTGAAGAAACTATTTAAAAAATTTATTTTTTAAATAGTTTCTGAGCGAGCACATCGTAGCCAAAGGCTACGGGTGCGAAATGCTTTCTGAGCGAGCACATCGTAGCCATTAGCTACGGGTGCATAGCTATATTCTATCATAAAATGTTATAATGATGACATGCGTATAATTTTTCCCGAGTTAGATAACCCAATCATAAAAGAAGCTCTAGCTGAATGCCCAGAAGTCGAAGCGATTCGCGCGAGCAGCATACAGGCTGGCGCAGAGATGCTATTGTCCGATGAAGCTGACAGTATGATCGCCGGGATTGAATATCCGACGCGTGATTTTGCCTTGGCTTGCAAGCATGCAAATTTGATAAAAAATAAATATTTTACCAGTTCGTTTATTTTTACTAAAGGCAATCAGTGTTTTATTTTGGCAGATGGTGGAATTTGCAAGAATCCAGATGCCGAAATGATGACGGAAATTGTTTTACAAACTTATCAGACCGCTTTAAAAACTTTGAAAGATACGCCTCGCTTAGCTATGCTTTCATTCTCAACTTTTGGTAGTGGTGGGAAAGATGAGAGTATTGATTTAATTCATGAAGTACTTGATAAAATTCACGCCGAGCATCCAGAGATTTTGATTGATGGTGAGATGCAGCTCGATGTTGCAATTAGCCCAAGGGTTGCTGCGAAGAAGGCACCAAATTCTGAAGTTGCCGGCAGGGCCAATGTGTTAATTTGTCCAGATTTAAACTCGGGAAATATCTTATATAAGGGTCTCGAGCAACTTGGCGGCTGGACGGTAGCTGGCCCGATTATGCAAGGTTTCATCAAACCAATTTCGGATTTATCACGCGGAAGTAGCGTCGAGGACGTTGTTTCTACGATTAAAACAATAATAAAGTTAGGAGCATAAATGAAATATTTTGGAACCGACGGAATTCGTCGCGAGGCTGAATTCTTTACACCCGATTTTCTCTCAAAAGTTGCTAAAGGTTTAACAAATTATGGTGGCGATAAAATAAAAGTGTTGCTTGGTGGCGACACGCGTGAATCTTCTGAATGGATTATTCAGGATCTTTCGGCCGCTTTTGAAAGCCTTGGCGTCGAGTACGGTTCAGTGGGAATTTTACCTACACCAGCAATTAACTATGTTTTTTATGAAATGGGCTTTGATTTTGCCATTGACGTAACCGCTTCGCATAATCCGTATCACGACAATGGCCTAAAAATTTTTGAACGTGGGCCAAACTATGGCGTTAAATTATCCGAAGCTGGCTGTGCCGCTATTGAGGACGCCATCGACAACGAACCAAGCTATCCGCTCGTCTCGACAAGCCTAAATGAAGATTTACACGATGAGGCGCTCGAGCTTTATCGCGATTCTCTGCTCAACTACGTTGAAAAATGTGATTTGTCTGGACTCTCAATCGGTATGGACTGTGCAAATGGCGCAACAAGCACCATTAATAAAACCGCGCTCGAAGCCTTAGGCGCCAAAGTAACGCTAATCCACGCCGACCAAAGTTATGGTCAAAAAATCAACGATAATTGTGGTAGCACACATATTGAATCATTGATGGAGTTGGTTAAAAAAGAAAAATTGGATTTTGGCGTAGCATTTGACGGCGATGGCGATCGCTCATTATTCGTCGACGAAAACGGCACATTAGTAGACGGCGATGAAATTATTGTGATTATTTCCGAAGCTTTACATCTTCAATCACTAGCAATTACAGTGATGGCAAATCAAGGTTTGCTTAATTGGGCCGAAAAAACCGGGCGCAAAGTCGAGATTACACCGGTCGGCGATCACAATGTAGCACTCGCGATGCAGAAGCTAAATATTCCAATCGGCGGCGAGCAAAGCGGCCACACAATTCTGCCAAACCAATCAACTGGCGACGGACTCACCGTAGCAATGGCTATTGCGCGAATTGTAAAAAACAGTGGCCAAAAATTAAGCACGCTGGCCAAAACGATGCAAAAATTGCCACAAGTAACCGTAAATATTGAAGCATCCGACGAGATGAAAGCAAATCTCAAAACCTCAGATAAAGCAAAAAAGCTTTTATTGTCTTATGACGAAAAATTGAAAGCCACTAGCGGTCGTTTGCTCGTACGTCCAAGTGGAACCGAACGCTTAATTCGCGTCGTAATGTGGGGTGAGGACGCCACAGCGATTGAAGAACTAGCCAATAAACTTGCCAAAGAATTAAAGGAGGTCCTATGATTGTAAAATGCTTAGACCAATACACGCCAGAAATTGGCGATCGTATTCGTAAACTTTTAATCCAATTATCGCGTAGCAAGAAAGATAAGGGCGAAATTCCAGAAGAATGGTTCCGCGACATTATCGCTTCGCCTTGGCACGATTTATTAATTGCAGTCGAAGATAACCAAATTATCGGTTTTATGTCCCTAAGCGTTGTAATGGGACCAGGAATTCGCCGCAACGCTTACCTCGAAGATTTCGTAGTAGATGAAAATATCCGCGCGCACGGCGTAGGCACTGCATTGTGGGACGCAATGGAAAAATGGGCTGAAGAAAAAGGCTGTGCCAGGATGGAATTTACCTGTGGTAATGGGCGCGAAGTCGCTCAAAAATTTTACAAGAATCATGGCGCTGAGGTTTACGAAACCAATTTCTTCCGCAAGGATATTATTCAACAGTAACGGATTTTGCAAGATTGCGCGGCTGATCAACATTTAGTCCTTTGGCCGTGCTAATATAATAGGCAAATAATTGAGCCACAATATTCATTAGAATTGGGGTGAAAATTTTTAAATCTGTTGTAATTTTTACAACATTTTCCACTGGTAGATCGAGCTTATTTGAATCTGTAACGACAACAACGTGGCCGCCGCGAGCTAAGACTTCTTGAATACCAGAAATAGCCTTTTCGAGCAAAACATCTTTTGGTAGAAGTACAAATTCAAAGAAGCGATCATCGATAAGCGCGAGTGGGCCGTGTTTTAATTCGCCCATCGCGTAGGCGTTAGCATCAATATAAGAAACTTCTTTGAGCTTGAGCGCACCCTCCATGGCGGTTGGATAAGCAACATCCCTACCCAAGAATATGGCATGGTCGTAAGTTTTGTATTGTTCGGCAATTGGTTGGACTTTGGCAGGAATTTTGCCAAGTATTTTTTTGATTTCGTTTGGAAGCTTAGCAATTTCTTCGATGTATGGTGCAAGAATATTATTTTTTACGCCTTTAGCCTGTGCGATTGTAAGTCCAAAAATCGTCATGGCGATGACTTGCGAAGTAAAAGCCTTCGTGGAAGCGACCGAAATCTCTGGTCCAACGTGAATATACGTACCGCCATCAACTTCGCGCGCAATAGTGGAACCGATAGCATTCACAATACCAATAGTCTTGATTCCCTTTGCCTTAATATCGCGCAAACAAGCCAAGGTATCGGCCGTCTCACCAGATTGAGATACGATGAGAGCAACACTATCTTCTGGAATGTAGGCATGGCGATAACGGTATTCAGAAGCCATCACGGTTTCGATGGTAAGTTCGGGCGTAAATTGTTCGATATAATAGCCAGCCAACATGCCAGCATGATAAGCCGTACCACAACCGACGATGATTAAATGCTTAATTTTCTTTAGCTCCGCAACAGAAAGACCAGGGCCACCTAAATGAACCGTTTGCTCAGCAAGATTGATGCGGCCGCGCAAAGTTTCATTTAGAGAATTAGCCTGCTCCATAATTTCCTTGAGAAGGAAGTGATCGTATCCGTCTTTTTGGATGGCGGAAAGATCAGTTTTGATTTCTTCGACTTTGGCCGAAACCGGCTCGGCGTTGAGAGTTTTAATTTCGACACTATTCTTGGTGATGGTAGCGATTTCGCCATCGTTGAGGTAGATTGCCTGCTTGGTGTGCCCGACCAAGGCGGAGGCATCGCTAGCGATAAGTGTTTCGTCATGTCCAACACCAATTACGAGCGGCGAGCCAGCGCGCGCGACAACGATTTCGTCGGGATTATCAGTCGAAACAACGGCAATACCGTAGGTGCCCTGAACCAATTTCAAAGCCTGGACAACAGCATCGGTAAGGTTAACTTCCCCATCTTTATAAAAAGAATTAATAAGGGCAACCAAAACTTCAGTATCGGTTTGCGAAACAAACTTGTGCTTGGTTAGTTTTGCTTTAAGTTCTTTGTAGTTTTCGATAATACCATTATGAACGAGGTAAATTTTACCAGCGCGATGCGGGTGGGCGTTTCCTTCGGAAGGTTCGCCGTGAGTCGCCCAGCGCGTATGGCCGATACCAATATGATCGGCACGCTTGGAACGGGCCACTTTGGATTCAAGATTGATAATTTTACCTTTAGCACGCAAAAGAGTTGCTTCTTTTTCTTCCGACAATGTAACAATGCCAGCCGAATCGTAGCCGCGATATTCGAGACGCTTCAAGCCGCTAATTAGAAAATCCTGTGCGTTTTTATTCCCCACATAACCAACAATTCCACACATGTTACCTCCATGTAAATTACACGCTTATTATAACACAGCGCCGTGGTGGGTTGACAGAAAAACACTCCGTGCTAAAGATGGAGGCGTGAAAACTTTTATCCACCAATCATATTTCTTTGCTTGGCTGTGTGCCGGGATTGTTCTGGGCGTGGTTTTGATTAATGTCACACATTGGAATTTCTTTAATTCGCCTTTGTGGATTGTGGCGGCCGGATTGCTATTTGTTTATACATATTTATATCCGCGCAATACTTTTATTGTGATTGCTTTTGTGGCCGGAATGATTATTGGTTTCGTGCGAAGCATAGCGGCGCTCCAAAGTGGCGCCACAAGCATCGACCAGTGGGATTGGGTGATAGCAGTGCGCGATTGGTTTGCGGCAAGAATTTCCGCACTGATTCCCGAACCAGGTTCACAGCTCGGCGTGGCATATTTGCTCGGAATTAAAGATGCCTTGCCAGCCACTTTAAATACAAATTTGAAGGCGGTAGGACTTTCACATATCGTAGTGGCATCGGGCGCACATCTTTCAATTTTGGTTGAAGCGGCGCGCAAAATTTTTGGGCGCATTTCGCGGTTTGCTAGTTTGTTTTTTTCGATACTTTTTATCGTGCTTTTTATGGTTATGGTGGGGTGGACGCCGTCGATTTTACGTGCCGGAATTATGTCGATTTTGGGACTGTTGACGTGGTACGTTGGGCGGCGCTTCGCGCCGTGGAGAATTATTTTAATCACAATAACCATTACTTTACTAATTGACCCAACATTCTGCACGAATTTAGGTTGGCTTTTGTCGTTTGCATCTTTTATTGGCGTAATGATTTTGGGGCCAGCCATCCAAAAATTCTTGTACGGCGGGGAGAAGCCGAATGCGATCGCTTCAATTATTATTACGACGGTAGCGGCAACCATCGCGACGTTACCATTAACACTATATTTCTTTGGCTCGATCTCACTCATCTCGATTGTAGCAAACTTATTAATATTACCGACATTGCCATATGCAATGGGCGCCGTGTTTTTGGTGGGTTGCTTCGCCGATGTGCCAATACTGCGTGAAATATTGGCCTTTGTTGCGAATCAGTTGCTAAGTTTCCACATTGGCGTAGTAAATTTTTTCGCCGAACAGAAGTTTTTTATTGTTCAAATTCCGACTGGCAATTTGCTTGTATATATAATATATGTAGTAATACTTTTAATTTTTCTAGTTCCGTACATATTTAGACATTTTTCATACAAAAAGCAACCGCCAAAAACATAAGCGTTTACCCCTGTTGTTTAATTGCTTTTTAGACGAGAGATGGTATAATGTGAGCAGCAATATATTTTTATATGCGAACATTAAAAATTTGAAAAAGGAGGTTAGAAAACAAATGGGAGCATATCTTATTGTTATTGCCATTACATTACTTTCTCTCTGCATCATTATCGGCTTATACTTTAAAGTTAAGAAAATGGATGAAGGCCCCGAGAACGTAGCTGAAATGGCAGGTATCATCCGGGACGGCGCCAAAGTATTTACGAAAACGGAATACAAAGCTATTATTCCTGTCGTAGTTGTGGTTGCTTTGATTTTCTCGTTATTAATCGAGAAAACCAGCGGCATTACTTTTATGATTGGTGCCATTTCTAGCAGTATCGTTTGTGCCATTATTGGTATGAACAGCGCAACGCGCGCGAATTGCCGTACTACGGCAGTCGCAGAGCGCACGCGATCCATTGGGGAGACAGTCAAAGTTGCCTTAATGGGTGGCGCGATTGGTGGATTGAGCGTACCGACGTTTGGTCTGCTCGGCGCAGCTATCATCCTGATTTTATGGGATGGAATTGATCCGTTCGCAGTTGGAAGTGGTTTGCTGTTAAACGTAACATGTAATCCATTCATAATGCGACTCACAACTTTTTCTCTCGGCTGCTCACTGATAGCAATGTTCAATAGAGTAGCTGGCGGAAATTACACCAAAGCTGCCGATATTTCGGCGGACATTTTGGCGAAGATTCGTTCCAATTTACCTGAAGATGACGCACGCGTGCCGAATATTATCGCCGATTTTATTGGCGATATGATTAACGACATCGCTGGCAACTTTGCAGACCTGAACGAGTCTTTCGTTGCTACAATCGTTGCCTCAATTATGATTGCAGTTTATAACTACAACGGAGCAATCACAAATGGAGTTGACGTTACTGCTGAGACATTCAACGCAACGTTATATTTCCCCATTTTGTTAGCAACGGTAGGTTTGGTTAGCTGTATACTTGGTATTGGTATTGCTCTCCTCAAGAAAATGGGCAACAATCCTGCTAAGGAGCTCGACCTTGTAACGTACATATCGGCAGGTTTTACGTCGATAGGAGCTATTTTACTATCAAAGTATTTCTTTGATGGAATTAAGTTGTATGATGCTTTTAAGCTTGGCTGGGTTTCACCCGCTTTAAGCGCAATTCTCGGCATTATTAGTGGTGTGGCAATCGGTATTATTACCGAATACTACACGAGCGCCGACAAGAAACCAACCAGAAAACTGGCCGAAATCGCCCCCGAAGGACATGCTTTCGTTATTACTAAGGGCGACGCTCTCGGCAAGAGGTCGTGCTTCATACCAGTTTGCTTTATCGCTATTTCGCTCGTAATTTCAGGATTTATTTGTGGAAATTATGGCATTGCTATTTCCTCGCTCGGCATGTTGTCGTTCGTAGGAACAACCGTATCGATTGATGCGTTTGGACCAATCGCAGACAATGCTGGTGGATTAGCAGAATCCTGCCACCTCGATGCGGATGTTCGTGTGATTACCGACAAGCTTGATTCCGTCGGCAATACAACGGCAGCGATTGGCAAAGGCTTTGCCATTGGTTCAGCCGCATTTGCAACAGTTTCACTTATCACTGCTTTTGCTAGTAATAATGCAAAGGTTGGTGAAGAACCAATCCTGAATATTGCCAGTTTCATCGTTATTGCTGGTGCTTTGATTGGCGCAGCATTAATTGAATTATTCTCGGCAATATTAACCGACAATACCATTGATTCAGCCAAATTGATGGCCGATGAAGGTGATAGACAGTTGAACATTCCGGGCGTGCTCGAGGGTACGGTAAAACCGGATTACAACAAGTGTATCGAAATGGCCACAAATGAGGCGCTAAGCAAAATGCTGATGCCGTCCTTAATCGCACTGATTGCACCGGTAATTGGCGGATTCTTGTTTGGCATCGAATTCGTGGGCGGTCTCCTGGTTGGCGCAACTCTTACAGCTATCGTCGAGGCGCTTTTTATGGGCAATTCGGGTGGTGCTTTCGATAATGCAAAGAAATACATCGAAAGCGGCGCATTGGCTGGCCACGGCAAAGGTTCGGAAGCTCATAAAGCTGCCGTTACTGGCGATACGGTTGGTGACACCCGAAAGGATGTCGTTGGAGTTGACCTAGATATCTTTATAAAAATGATAAGTACCGTTGCTAACACTTTGGCACCATTATTTATCGCCGCTTCACTGTTCTAATCTTTTTTTCAAGTTACATGGTCCCCCGGTTCGTCCGGGGGATTTTTTCTTGGTTTGTCTTATTTTGCCTGGGTTTGACCGGGGGATTTTTTAGATTATGGGTGGCATTTATCCCTAGATTATGTTAAAATATGAACAAGTTTAATACATTTTTGGAGAAATTTTTTATGTCAGGACATAGTAAGTGGGCAACCACAAAACGTCAGAAAGCAGTCGTCGATGCAAAGCGTGGCGCATTGTTTACGAAAATCGGTAATCAAATCGCTATCGCCGCTCGCGGTGGTATTGATCCGGCAATGAACCCATCTCTCGCCATGGTGCTCGAGAAGGCTCGCCTCGCCAATATGCCAAAAGCCAATATTGAGCGTGCAATTGCGCGCGTGGCCGATAAATCCGCTGCGGCTCTCATCGAAGAAGTTTATGAAGCCTACGGTCCAGCCGGTGTTGGTATTATCATTGAAATTGCAACCGACAACAAGAACCGCACCATGCCAGAAGTTCGCCATACCCTCGATAAAAACGGTGGTCGCATGGCTGATCCAGGCTCCGTGATGTTCCAATTCACCCGCAAAGGCGTAATTGAAATTTCAGAGAAGGGCGAAGATGCTTTGATGATGGCGCTCGAGGCTGGCGCTGAGGATGCTACCGAAGAAGAAGATGGCATTACCATTTACACCGTCGCTTCTGATTTAATGAAAGTTCGCGCCGCTTTGATTGAAGCTGGTCTTACTATCACCTCTGCTGAACTCCAATATGTACCAAACAACACCGTTCCTGTCGAAGGCGAAGACGCTGAAAAACTCGAAAAAATCCTCGATGCAATCGATGATTTGGACGATGTAGTTGCAGTACATACCAATGCTGAATAAATTTCTCAATTAGCATCTGTAAAATTCGTTTTTACACAAAAATGACCCCTATTATAGAGGTCATTTTTGATTTTGTAAATTATTGTTTTACAACTGATTCGAGGACATAATAGTCATGGTCGACGACAAATGTAAAGTCGTAAACTGGCAGTCTGCCACCAAAGAACTCAATTGCATCATCCATGGTTTCTTCTTCCGTTCTACCATCCATAGCATATTCGATTGCTTCGCCGTATCGGTTGTAGACCTTGATATTATCACTCGAATTTATATAGATATCCTCGAGAGAAACGTGCATATATTCGACGGAAGCAACAAGTCTATCACTGCCTTCGCGCTCAGCCTGAATAACTTTCGTGCGGAATCCGTCCGTTATTACGCCACCACAGCCACCAATATTGGTATGGTAATACATTTCGTTTACCGAATCATATAGATAATATGAGCAATACGATATGTCGACTTTGTCTTTCATGTCTGTGCTGGCGCCAAAAATCGTATGATAAATGGCGTTGGCGTCGTAATAGCTGGCGTAATATTCGATTTCGTCATCGATTTTGATTGGCTCACCAAACTCGCGGAAAACGATTTGTTGTTGATAATCCCGATAACGATCGCCAGTTGTGCCATTATCGAAGATATTGTACAGAGTAAATAATGTGTACGAGCTAGGAACTACCTTGTCGACCAAGATGGTAGCTGCTTTTCTAAGTTCATTCGGATCATCAAACTTCGGGTTTTCTTCGGTATTGCCGTTGCTATTATTACCGTTATTGCCGTCTTGGCTGTTACCGGTTTGAGTGTTGGTTTGATTATCAGTACTTGAGGTGGTTGATTTTTGCTGATTATTGATTAGGAGAAAAACAAAAAGCCCAATGCAGACAGCAATGATTAGGCCGGAGAGGACGAACGGAAGGACTGGCCTCTTTTTGGATGTTGTGGCCATCAATGCGGGTTCGCTGTTTTGGGGTTCTAGGGGTTGAACTTCCGGAGCTTTTTCTGGAGTATTATTTGATGGATTATTTTCCATGCATTCCTTTCATAAAAAATGGTCGTTATGCTTATTATATATCATTATACACCATATAGAACACGCCGGTTTCGTAGGGGGTGGTCAAAAAGCGAAAAGTGTGATATAATTAGATATGGAAGGGTGGCCGAGTGGTTGATGGCACTGGTCTTGAAAACCAGCAAGTTAATAGCTTCGCAGGTTCGAATCCTGTCCCTTCCGCCAAAATAGCGGAAATAAAGTTTACTTTGTTTTCGGTATTTTGGAATGAGGAATGGATAATTATCCTGTTCTACAAAAAAATGAAGAGCTTTGGCTCTCTTTTTTTATTTTTATGCTATATTAGATTTAATTATCTGAGGAGGTATCATGTTAGCGCCAGCCGAAATCGCCAAATTTTCTATATCGGTAGCAGAAAAAAAGGCAAAATTACCAGCTTTTAAGATGTTGCTTTTGGGGACTTTCGCCGGCGCCTTCATCGCTTTGGCTGCTACGGCGGCAACTTTTGGAAACTTCTACGCTGGGAAGTTGGCAGGGGCATGTATCTTTCCGGCTGGGCTTGCGATGGTAATTATTGCCGGAAGCGAGCTTTTTACTGGAAATTGCCTGATGTTAACGGCGCTTTTCTCGAAAAAAATTAAACTGAGGCAGCTACTTAAGAACTGGGGGTTGGTGTTTTTGGGGAATTTTATCGGCTCGATACTCGTGGTTTTAATGGTGGTTTATAGCGGGGTTTTTGATAATGTTGCTGACATTGTGATGACTACGGCGAACAATAAGATTAACCTTGGTTTTGGCGAAGCGTTCCTGCGCGGGGTGCTTTGTAATATTCTGGTTTGTATTGCTGTTTGGATGGCTTTTGCGGCCGAGACGGTGCCGGGAAAAATTATAGCCGTCTTTTTCCCTGTAATGGTCTTTGTTTTATGTGGTTTCGAACACTCAATTGCAAATATGTTTTATGTGCCGGCCGGGATTTTGGAAAGCGTAAAGATGGGCGGGGCAGGGATTGATTTTGGGGCATTTTTGGGTTGCAATTTGTTGCCTGTGACACTCGGGAACATTGTGGGCGGAGCCGGATTGGTGGCGGGTGGATATTATTTGGCATATCTGAAAAAATAGTCCTGGCGGTTGTGCAGCAACAAAAAAGCTCCGATTGGAGCAATTCGAATGGTGGTACCAGGTGGGATCGAACCACCGACCTTGGGCTTATGAGTCCCACGCTCTAACCAGCTGAGCTATGGTACCAGTTCTTTTATTGTAGCACATTTTAGTGATATAATAAAGACATGAAACGACGTAATGGCTTTACAATTTTAGAAATTATTATTGTTGCGGTGTTTGCAACGCTTTTATTGATTCTTTTCTTCGTGCAAAAGGAGAATATTGACGCTATGGAGCGCGACGATAAGCGCAAAACCGCCATCAATGCTATGTATTATGCACTCGAGGAAGGATTTTATGCTACCAATAAGTACTATCCTGAGACTATTTCCGAGGAAAACATTAAGATGATTGATCCAGCACTTTGGACAGATCCACGCGGAATTAATTTGGGCGACGAATTGAGTTCATATTCTTACGAACCAGCCAACTGCAACGATGGCAAATGTACTGAATATATCTTGAAGGCTACGCTCGAAAAAGAAGATATTTACATTAAACGAAATCGTAATTAACATCAAAAAGAGCTCCGCGGGGAGCTCTTTTTTTATTTCTTACAATTTGATGAGCCGTCGTCGTTGTTGCGGTTGGAGCGGATCAATTTGGTAATACCGTTTAATTCTGTGCTATTAACAAAGTCAACGAATTGCAAGGTGTAGGTAGTTTCGTCGCCAACTGTTGAGAGACGGAGGGTGCCAATTTTGAAGATTTTTTGGAAGAAACTGTTTTGATGGAAGCTGGCATCTTCGATGGAGGCGAGGTCAATCACGTTCTTCGATGTGACGACCGGCGAAAGCATCACGTATTGAATGGCTCGACGGTTCGTAATGTAAAGTTTGTTGCAACTAAAGACTTTCGTAGCGATGAGGGCTGCGATTGCAATGGCAGCGATTAGGGCGAGAATGATAATCGAGAAGAAACTCTGCGTTGTGGCATCGATGAAGGCGTTTTGACTATTGATAGAAATGAGGAATGCAACAATTGTGATAAGAATTGCGATACCGGCGCCGCCCCAGATTAGGAAATAGCAGATTTTGCTGCGCGAGAACGCATATTCAACATATTCCCCTTCTTCAAGTTTAAGAGCTGGAAAATCTTTTTTGCTTCGTTCGTGGCGAATATTTGATAATTTGTCATCCATATGCGTGACTCCTTTTCTCTATTATATCATTTTTTTCGTTTTTTCCAAGTGATTCTTCCCCTTTTCGGTCACCAGGCGACCACGCGGAGTGCGCGCCAGAAGACCGAGCTGTAAGAGGTATGGCTCGTAATAATCTTCAATCGTTGAGGCCTCATCACCAGTTAGCGCAGCAATCGTTGTGAGACCAACCGGGCGATCGCCGTAATTTTCGAGCATCAACTCGAGCATATTGCGATCGGCCGGATCGAGGCCAAGAAAGTCTATTTCCATCATTTCGAGGGCACTATTCGCGGTTTTCTCATCAATAATTCCATCGCCGTTTACATCGGCATAATCGCGGACACGTTTCAAAAGGCGGTTGGCGATGCGTGGCGTGAGGCGGGAGCGAGTCGAAAGCAATTTGGTAGCCTGCGGCTCAATTTTGGTGTTTAAAATATTCGCTGTGCGATTAATGATTTGTTCAATTTCAGATTCCTTATAATATTCTAGGCGGTGAATAATGCCAAAACGGTCGCGAAGCGGACCAGCGAGCGAACCGGTGCGAGTCGTGGCGCCGATGACGGTAAATTTCGGCAGATCAAGGCGCACCGAACGGGCGGCTGGGCCTTTGCCGATAACAATATCAAGCTTGTAATCCTCCATTGCAGAGTAAAGGACCTCTTCGACAGCACGGCGCAGGCGGTGAATTTCATCGATAAAAAGCACATCACCATCTTTAAGATTCGTCAGAATACTAGCGAGATCGCCGGCGCGCTCGATAGCTGGACCAGAGGTAATCCTCAAGCTAGCGCCTAGCTCATGCGCGATGACGTTGGCCATTGTGGTTTTGCCCAGGCCTGGCGGACCATATAATAATACGTGATCCAAGGTCGCGCCGTCATTGCGTTTTTTGACAGCATCAATTGAAAGTTTGAGGTTATTTTTAAGACGCTCCTGGCCGATATATTCATTGAAATTGGTCGGACGGAGGCTAATTTCCATTTTTTCCTCTTCAAAATCAGAGGTGGAGATGGTTGGCTCGACAAGGCGATTTTGAGGCGCCTGAGCCGATTTTTGGTCAGTTCCCTCACTTTTTGCGCGAATATCGTTTTGTCTCTCAATTGCCATATTACAGATTATTATAGCACAGATACGCTTATATTTCAGTATGTGCGCGGTGCACATACTGAATAGTGCGCTAGCAGTCTTGTTTGCTTGTTCTGAGACTGCACCAGTAGTCTTGTTTACTTGTTCCAAGACTGCGCTAGCAGTCTTGACAAACGAGTGCCAATTTACTACAATAGAGGTAGATTAGCAGTCACACATAACGAGTGCTAGAAAAAAAGGAGTAAAAATGTCTAAAATTATCGGTATTGACCTCGGAACCACAAACTCTGCTTTTGCTTATATGGTTGCGGGTAAACCAGAAATCATTTCAAACGCCGAAGGCGATCGTACGACCCCTTCAGTCGTCGCTGTTACCAAAAAAGGTGACCGTCTCGTAGGTAAAGTTGCCCAACATCAACGCGTCACTAACCCAAAAAACACCATTTATGGTATTAAGCGTTTGATTGGTCGTAAATTTGAAGATAAAGAAGTTCAACACGATCTTGATATTTCCCCATATAAAATCGTTAAAAAAGGTAGCGGCGTTGCCGTTGAGATGGACGGTAAGGAATACACCCCAGAAGAAATCTCCGCAATGATTCTTTCCAAGATTAAAGCTGACGCAGAGGCTTTCCTTGGCGAAAAAGTCACCGAAGCCATTATTACTGTGCCTGCATATTTCGACGATTCTCAGCGCCAAGCAACCAAAGATGCTGGTAAAATCGCCGGCCTCGAAGTTAAGCGTATTATTAATGAGCCAACTGCAGCCGCTCTCGCTTATGGTCTAGAATCCAAAAAAGACGAAAAAATCGTTGTTTTCGACCTTGGTGGTGGTACTTTCGATGTTTCCGTGCTCGAACTTGGCGACGGTGTCTTCGAAGTGATGTCGACCAACGGCGATACTCACCTTGGCGGTGAAGATTTCGATAATATTATCGTCAACTATCTTGCCGACATCTTCAAAGATGAATCTGGAATTGATATTCGTGGCGATGCTGCTGCTATGCAACGCGTTAAGGATGAAGCTGAAAAAGCCAAAAAAGAGCTTTCATCTTCAACTTCAACCGATATTAACTTGCCATATCTTTCCGCCGATGAAGATGGTCCTAAGCACCTCGAATGTACTTTGACTCGCGCTAAACTCGAAGAGCTTGTCGCCGATCTTATTAATCGTTTGGCTGGCCCAGTCGAAAAGGCTTTGAAAGATGCAAAACTTTCAACTAAGGACGTCGACGAAATCGTGATGGTTGGTGGTATGACCCGTATGCCAGCTGTTGTTGAAAAAGTGAAATCAATCTTTGGCAAGGACCCAATGCAGGGCGTTAACCCTGATGAAGTCGTGGCCGTCGGCGCCGCAATTCAAGGTGGCGTACTTCAAGGTGATGTCAAGGACGTGCTTCTTCTCGATGTTACTCCACTTACCCTCGGTATCGAAACTATGGGTGGCGTTCGCACTCCTCTTATCGACCGCAACACAACCATTCCAACTTCAAAGTCTGAGGTCTTCTCTACCGCTTCCGACAACCAACCACAAGTTGAGATTCATGTTCTCCAAGGCGAACGCGAATTTGCTGCCGACAATAAGTCGCTCGGTCGCTTCATTCTTGATGGAATTGCTCCAGCTCCTCGTGGTGTTCCACAAATCGAAGTTACCTTCAATCTCGATGCGAACGGCATTTTGAATGTTACTGCTAAAGATAAAGGCACCGGCAAAGAGCAATCAATCACCATTCAAAACTCTGGCAACATGAGCAAAGAAGATATTGAAAAAGCTCAAAAAGAAGCCGAGATGCACGCCGATGAAGACAAAAAACGCCGCGAAGCCATCGACGCAAGGAACCACCTAGAAACCACAATTCACCAAGCTGAGAGAATGCCTGAAGATTATAAAGAAAAAATCAGTGACGAAGATAAAGAAACTATTAAGTCTGCCGTCGAAGAAGCTAAAAAAGTTTTGAACGACGCAGATGCCGATAAGGAAAAGTTTGAAAGTGCCGCTAGCGAGCTTTCAAATAAGATCATGCCAATCGGCGCTAAACTTTATCAACAGGAAGCCCCGAAAGATGATGCATCTAAGGATTCCAAGGATTCTTCTAAAGATGACGACGCTGTCGAAGGCGAAGTAGTCGATAAATAATCAATGGACACAAAAAATAGCTCCTCACGCGAGGAGCTATTTTTTAAGCCTTGTGTTTCTTGGCGATAGCATATCCACCAAGTGCAACCATTATAATGATGGCGAGGAGTGGAGCGGCTTTTGTAGCTACATCACCAGCAGCAGTGAAGAAACCAGTGTTCGGAATGTCTGGAAGATCCG
>JAZUJS010000024.1:0-1503 GCA_045642865.1 Candidatus Nanosyncoccus sp. | reverse complement strand
TTTTCTTTCTTCTGACATGAGATGCGATGTTTATTGTTTTCGATAGAGGAATTATTTTCTAAGTAAAGTAAAAAGCGTGATACCCAAAGTAATGACTGAAATGACGGTGGAGTAGGGGAAGGTGCTGAAGCCCCATTGCTTCATGGGTAGTGGCTCCACATAGATGATGTCGTTGGGCTTCAGGTAATAATAGGGTGATTCGAGAATGTCGGCTTGGCCTAAATCCACAGTTACTATCTCGGAGCCTTTGGGGGTTTGTCGGATGATTTTCACGGCATTGTTCTTGGCAAAGGTAGTCCCATTGCCAGCCATCGACAGCGCTTCGAATAGATTGATTTGTGATTGATACACTTTATACATGCCCGGTTTGTTCACTTCGCCAAGGATGGTGAGGTTGAAGTTCGACATCTTGACGATGAGCATGGTCTCGTTCACATATTTGTTCAACTCTGTCTGCAGTTTCCCTTTGGCTTCTTCAACCGTAAGGTTCTTGAGCTCCACTTTGCCGGTAAGAGGCAACTCGATGCATCCTTCTTCGTCCAGTGTGTAGGAGTTGAGATAGATGGTAGCGTCGTTGCTTAGGTAGTTGCCAGAACGTGATAGGCTTTCTCCATTAAGCGTGGCAACGCTTCTTTCGTCAACCGAATTGAGGGCGCGGATGTATAGATTGTCGCCAGGCTGAAGCTTGTAGTTGATGCTGCGTTCGTTTACGTAGTCTTTCGAAATCGTCTCCGAAACCATGACGGGATCTTTCAGATAAAGCATCTCCTTGCGTGGAACGCAGGATGAGAAAACCATCACCAATAAAAGGACTGCGACTAAATTTTTGATGTTGCCTTTATAGATTTTCATAACGTTATTGTTTTAGTTGTTGTTGACAAGTGAAAGTTGTGTTACGCCCACGATAGGTGTGATGGGCATGCGATATTCTATCTGGAAGCAATAGCTCCCGGCATCGGTGATTTGCAAGGCCTGGTTGATGGGTAGGTTGAAGGTGTAGCAACCGTCTTTCTTTTCCGATTTCCACTGGCCATTCTCGTCTTTCAGGTTGAACGTATATGCTTTGCAACGATATGGGTTGCTGTTACTGTCGAATACCGAAAAAACCATCGAGAAGTCGTTGTAGGGATAGTCATCAGTGAAGCTGATGTCCATCGACAGGTTGAAGGTGGTCTCTGCTTCTACGTTTATGGTATTTTTCACATAGTCAAAGCGTTCCCAAACGGTTTGGTAAAAACTGCGCTCTATGATGTACTTATTGTTTTCCTTGTGGCTACATCCAAAAATCCCAAAAAGGCAAACTATTAAAACACAAATAGAAAATTTTCGCATTATCTTAAAATTTGTGCAAAAGTAATGAAAATAATAAGAGGTCAGCGGTAATCCATTATTTTTTTCTATCCTTTGTCCTTACGCCAAAAAAATATATAATTTTGCGTTTCTTTACAGAGGCATGAGTTCATACAATAAAAATTTGGCAGACAGAAAGTTACTTGTGATGGG
>JAZUJS010000023.1:0-1692 GCA_045642865.1 Candidatus Nanosyncoccus sp. | reverse complement strand
TCTGGTATGGTATATACGTCGAACTATGGCAGCCGTGCGAGTGGCTTTAATATTCGCTGCGTAGCTCTATAAAAATCTGTTATAATCAGTAGCATGCAAGAACTACAAAAACGTCTCGAAACATTGCTTGAAAATCTCATGGCTGCATGGGAAAAGCTTAAAATTGCCGCTAAACTTGAACAAATTGAACAACTTGAAGAGGAAGTGAATGAGCCGGAAATCTGGCAAAATCCTGATCTTGCCCGTGAAAAAAATCAGGAGCTTGCCAAGTTAAACGACGAGGTCCATCCATGGCAACTTCTCAAAACTCAAACCGAGGATCTCCTGGAACTCATCCAGCTCGGCGACGAGGAACTCAAAAGCGAGCTAGCTTCCCAAATTGACGCCATGGAAGAAAACTACCTAAATCTTAAAAAAGCCCTTCGTTTTAATGGCCCATACGACGATAAGGATGCGATTTTGCGCATTACTGCTGGCGTTGGTGGCACAGAAGCAATGGACTGGTCCGGCATGCTCGAGCGCATGTATTTGCGCTTTGCTGAGCGTAACGGTTTTAAGGCGGCCGTCGTCGAACGTCAAGAAGGTGAAGAAGCTGGAATTAAGACTGGCGTCTACGAAATTTCTGGTCCAAACGCCTATGGCACACTCAAATCTGAGCACGGCGTTCATCGCCTCGTCCGTCTTTCGCCGTTCAACGCCAATAATTTGCGCCAAACCTCCTTCGCGCTGGTTGAAATTCTACCAATTATTAAAGCCGACACCGACATTAAAATCGACGAAAAAGACCTCCGTATCGACACCTATCACTCCGGTGGCCATGGTGGCCAATCCGTTAATACAACCAACTCTGCCATCCGCATTACTCATATTCCGACCAATACTGTCGTAGCAATCCAAAATGAGCGTTCCCAGCTTCAAAACAGGGAAAAAGCCATGGAGATTCTCCGCGGCAAACTTGTCCAAATGCAGCTCGAGCAGCACGCCGAATCTATCGATAAACTCCGCGCCGGCGAATCGGCCAAATGGGGTCAGCAAATCCGCAACTACGTCCTTCAGCCGTATCGCCTCGTCAAAGACACGCGTACTAATCACGAAGAAACCGACACTGACGCCGTGCTCGACGGTGACATTTTGCCATTTATCGACACCTATCTTGAGAATTTGTAGTCTTTGTTTTTCTGGCATAATTTTCGCGACGGATTATGTATAATTTTGAGTAATCAAAATCCAACTTAAAATGTAAAAAAGCCCAGCGCATATTCTGGGCTTTAAGCATGAAAAAAGCCCAGTACATATTCCGTACTGGGCTCGCAGATTGTGAAATATTTTAATAGAGCTGGCCAAATCTGTCGGTCTCGGTCGAGAAGTTGTACCATGCGCCGTTAATCCAGACAGTACCTGTGGCAAGGGAGCCGTCGGCGTTAAAATAATACTTTGCGCCGTTTGGTCCTGTCTGCCAGCCAGTTACAGCTGCGCCACTATTATTTAAATAATAGTAGTTGCCGGTGACCGCGTCTTTGTACCACTGGTTTTTAAGCAACTTACCCAGATTACTGGGGTCGTCACCAAATACAAACCTCTGACCATTGATCACAGTGGTTCCAATAGCCATGGCTCCGCCCGTTGATGGATCGAGATAATAATCTCCGAACCAACCGGTCTGAAATTCGCCATTCTTTGAATAGTACCATG
>JAZUJS010000022.1:0-23946 GCA_045642865.1 Candidatus Nanosyncoccus sp. | reverse complement strand
GTCTCACATGTTCGCTGGTGCAGGCTACAACGCCACCACCTTCTCCCTAGACCTCAGTACCTGGGATACCAGCTCCGTAACCGATATGTCTTACATGTTCAACTTTGCGGGCCGCAATGCCACCACCTGGTCCGTAGGTGACCTCAGTACCTGGGATACCAGCTCCGTAACTAATATGTCTAACATGTTCTATTGGGCAGGCATCAACGCAGATTATTACCTAGACTTAAGTGATTGGAACGTGGAAAAAGTGACAGACCACTCCAACTTCAATGTGTTCGTCTTCGGAAAAATCCTCTCTCCATGGGACTAAAACCCAGCAAAATCCATCACTAGAACCGCACGCCCAAAAAACCATTAGCACTCGCGCCTTGCAAGTGCTAATTTTTATGCTACAATAGAGATAGAAAAGGAGATAATTATGTCTTTAAAACCGCTCAAAGACCACATTGTTGCAAAAATCGAAAAACCGCTTGAAAAAACCGAGTCTGGCATTCTGCTTGGCGAAGCAAAAGAAAAACAGGCCTACGCCGTCGTAGAATCCGTCGGTCCAGAGGTCAAGGTTATCAAAAAGTCCGATAAAATTATCTATAAAGAATTTGCTGCGACCGAAGTTAAGGTCGACGGCACCGATTATATCATCTTAAAAGAGGAGGATGTCCTCGCGACATTATAATATATGGCTAAAAAAATTTACTACGAATCCGAAGCTCGCGCCAAAGTTCTCGCTGGCGCCAAGCAACTCTACGACGCCGTTAAGGTTACCTATGGTCCAAAAGGCCAAAATGTAATCATCGAAAAGGAATATGGTGCCCCGGTTATTACCCACGATGGTGTTACTGTTGCTGAGGCTGTCGAACTTGAAAATTCAGACGAAAAACTCGGTGAAGCTGTAGGCGCTCGCCTGATCAAGACCGCCGCTCAAAAACTCAACAAAATTGCCGGTGATGGAACCACTACTGTTACGGTTCTGACCTACAATATCTTAAACGAAGCCAACAAGCTCATCGCTGCCGGCATGAATCCAATGGAACTCCGCAAAGGCATCGAAAAAGCCGGCGCCGAAATCGTTAAGGGAATCAATAAAATCGCCGAAAAAATCGAAGGAGACGACAAAAAAGTTGCCGAAGTTGCCACAATCTCCGCCGGCGACGAAAAAATCGGTGCTCTTATTGCTGAAGTTATCTCCAAAATCGGCAAAGATGGTGTTGTGACTGTTGAGCCAGGTCAAGGTCTCGAGATGGAGCAGGAAATTGTCGAAGGCTTTTCGTATGATAAAGGCTTCGCCTCTGCTTTCTTCGTGACAGATGTGAATCGTCAAGAAGCAGTTTTCGACAAGCCGCTCATCCTCGTCACAGATAAAAAACTTTCTGCCACTAATGATATTCTCCCGCTTCTCGAAAAATGCGCCCAAGCTGGTCGTAAAGACCTTGTCATCGTCGCCGAAGAAGTTACTGGCGAAGCTCTCTCCCTACTTGTTCTTAATAAACTCAAAGGTGTCTTCAACTCCCTCGTCTTGAAAGCTCCATCATTTGGTGACCGCCGCAAGGAAATCATGGAAGATATTGCCATTTTGACCGATGCTACCGTTGTTTCCGCCGATAAAGGCCTTAATATCGAAGAAGTTGGCCTCGAAGTTCTCGGCTCCGCCGCCAAAGTTATCGCCACCAAAGACGAAACAACCATCGTTAAAGGTGCTGGCGACGAAAAAGCCATTAAGGCCCGCATCGAGCTTATTCATACCCTTGCCGGCCTTGCCACTTCCGATTACGAACGTGGTGAATTTGAAAAACGCGCCGCCGCTCTCTCTGGCAAAGTAGCCGTAATCAAAGTTGGTGGTGCCACCGAAACCGAAATCGACGAGAAAAAGTTCCGCGTCGACGACGCTGTCGCCGCAACCAAGGCTGCTCTTGCCGAAGGCATCGTCGCTGGTGGTGGTGTGACCCTCGTCAACCTCGCCAACACGCTCAAAGGCAACGACGAAGGTGTCCGTATCGTTAAAAGCGCCCTCAAGACTCCATTTATTCATATCATGGAGAACGCCGGTCTCAATGCTCAGGCGCTCCTCTCTGAAGTTGAGAAAGCCGAAAAAGGCTTTGGTATCAACGTTATGGCTCCAGAAAATGGCCTTATCGATCTCAAAAAATCCGGCATTATCGATCCGGCTAAAGTCACCAAAGAAGCCGTCAAAAACGCCGTTTCGATCGCCGCAACCGCCATTACTATGGGTGCCCTTATCGTTAATATTCCAGAGAAAGAAACCCCTTCTCAGGATATGGGCGGCATGTATTAAAGCGCCTATCGTTTTTGCGAAAAAATAAGCTCCGTTTGGAGCTTATTTTTGTTAAGGAGGGTAATCGGATAATTAACCAATCTGATCGATTGCGTTTACGATGTAGAACAATGCGTTCGCACGTTCGTTCTCGTCTGCGATTTCGCGCGCAATCTTATAAGCAGGCTCAAGCACTGTATAATCGTTGAGATTTTCAAAAGCATCACGCAAAATGCGGAACTTTTGGATTGGGCTAATATCAAGTTTGTCAACCGAAGGTAACAAATCACGCAAAGCGGACTTCTTAATCTCGCTCATGCTCGATGAGGCATTGACTACTTCTGGAGCAGGCATGAGAGGCTCAGCGGGAAGTGGCATCTCAGGCGCCGGGGCAGCAAAATCAAAAGGCATTTTGCTAAAATCTGGCATCACTGGTTCTGGGGCAGGAAAAGGCCCAACTGGATCAATTGGTCCCAATTCGGCGCCCTCAGGAATATCTGATGGTGCAGCAACAGGATCTGCAAAAGTTGGATTTGTAATTGAATTTTTTGTAATATCATCGATAGCTTTTTGAAGATCGCTACCAGTATCTTGTTTTTGGTTCATTTTACCCACCTTATTATTACACTTAATTGTAGTATATCATGCTTAAGCTAAATTCGCAAGAAATTCACAATCTTATCGAGAAAATCATATTTGACTTCTTCCATCAGTAGCCGCTTTCCTAGCATATCGACGATCGCCTCGCCGTTAACCTCTGGGAAATATACCTTGAATTGCATGCCAAAGCGCTTTTTTGGAATTAAAATCGCCGAATAATTATTGCCCTCTTTCATAATTCCAAACGCGCGAAAATCTGCAAAAGAATGCAAAACACCACCTTCGGTTATTCCGTCTTTGTTGATGGAATATTTGATTTTACGCGGTGGGCGAAAAATGTTAATTAAAATTGCGATTGCACAAAGTGCAACGAGGACCAAGAAAGTCCACCATTGTTGCCATATTGAGAGCGCAATTAAACCTGCGCAAACCAAAGCAAATCCAACAAACCACGAAGCGCTATGGCTGCGGACAATATACTCCTCGGCCTCCCAATTCACCTCTTTAATTTCTTTTACCATAACCCCATTATAACATACATTTTGCGTCAAATAAATTAAAAGAATTGGCGTATAATGGGGGTATGGAAAATTTCAACACAACTTTTGTAATTATTTCGACTATTAGCACAGTAACTTTCCTCATAATATTCATAACGGTGATAGCCATCATGACTAGTAAAAAACTTCGCGCGAAAATCTTGAGCCAACAATTCAACGTTGCCAAAGAAGCCGTAATCAGATCAAAAGAAGACATCAGACAAGCCTCCGAAGCTGTCGCCGATGCGACCGGCGGCGCCGTAAAAACGACCTCCAAGGCCGTAAAATCCGGCTTCGTGAGCGACATCGTATTCTGCAAACACTGCGGCTCCGAAATCGACCTAGACTCCAAATACTGCAAACATTGTGGCAAAATGCAATAAAATTACGCACTGCCGACATCTCGCTTTTTGAGTTTTTTGGCACAAAAAATGGCGGAGGGTGAGAGATTCGCCTGCGCGAAGCACTGCCGACATCTCGCTTTTTGAGTTTTTTGGCACAAAAAATGGCGGAGGGTGAGAGATTCGCCTGCGCGAAGCACTGCCGACATCTCGTTTTTTGAGTTTTTTGTGAAACAAAAAATGGCGGAGGGTGAGAGATTCGAACTCTCGCACCAGGTTGCCCCAGTCTAACGATTTAGCAAACCGTCCCCTTCAGCCACTTGGGTAACCCTCCGTCAGAACTATTCTACCACACCTTTGCAAAAAATAAAAAGATTTACAAAAAAATAAAAAATATGTTATAATAATGGTATGAAAAAGTTTTGCAAGATTATTTTACCAACCCTAGTCGCATTTGTCGTTGCTATTGCTGGTTTTTCAGCAAGCGCCTTTGCGTCTGATCAAAATATCAACCTATCACTCAGCGAGGGCGCTGCCGCCGCACGTTGTAGCGAATGTCCAGCTGATCTCTTCGGCGATTCTGGCGTCTTTAGGACCATTACTCAGATTCTTCTTTACATCTTGGGCATCGTCGCTGTCATCATGTTGATTTGGGGTGGCTTACGCTATATTCTCTCTGGCGGTGATGCAAAAAAAGTTACCGACGCAAAGAACACTGTTCTCTATGCAATCATCGGTCTTATTATTGCTTTCTTGGCATATGCAATCGTCAGCTTTGTGATTAGCGCACTTCCATCAAGCAAGAATCCAACCACGATTCCAGAAACTACTCAACAAGAAACGCAAAACCAATAATTACTTATTGTTCTTGGTGCGACTAACCGCCAAAACAGCTAAAATAATCTTCGAAGCTCCAGCTTGCTGGAGCTTCTTTAGTGCCGCCTTCATACTGGCGCCTGTCGTCCAAACATCGTCAAAAAGAATGTAGGTTCGTTCAGGTATGACTTTCCCGGTGCAGCTATAAGCTTCGGCCGCCTGCAATTTACGCCTCAAATCGCCCGCTCCGACCTGCACTGAGTCCTTCGCGCGGGAAAGTAGCATCTCAACATGCCAATGCCTCCTACGCGCCAATTTCGCAGCAATCTTGGCCGTGTGGTCAAATCCGCGCGCGCGTATGTGCTTTGCGGTGGTTGGCAAGGGAACAATCGCTACATCACCATCAATATACGGCAAAACATTATCGAGCAAATCCGCCAACGCGTCGCCAATCGCGCGCACCGAATGATACTTGTAATCATGAATCAGTCTACCGACCTCGCCGTCGCGCCAATCTACCATGTAACACGGCGGAAGCCAGCATTCGGGGCATTTGCCATCCAAAATTGGGCGTTTGCAAAGCGGACAATAATTAATATGATCAAGAATGATGTCATTTTTACAACATTCGCAAAAGACGTTGCCAATACTACCACAACCCCTACAGGTA
The DNA here is from genome assembly GCA_045642865.1 of Candidatus Nanosyncoccus sp. Classification (GTDB taxonomy): domain Bacteria; phylum Patescibacteriota; class Saccharimonadia; order Saccharimonadales; family Saccharimonadaceae; genus Nanosyncoccus. Next base: position 18,708 of record JAZUJS010000022.1, on the reverse strand, counting down.
TGTGGACAAATGAGCTCTGAAACATTGCAAAACGTTGTATTTTTTACAATAAAACCCATATTCCTCTTGATTTTACTATAGGCGTCCTTTATAATAAAGCATAAATAATATAAATAAAGCGTGGAGGAAACATGGCTCGTATGAGTAACGATGATTTGCTGATGGAAGATGATCTTGCTGCAGCATTCTTTGGTGGTGAAGAAGAGACTGCGGCTCCAGCTCCCAAAGCTGAAACTGAAGAAGTTTCAGCCAATAACGAAGAAGAAACAGTAGAAGAAGAATGGGAAACTGCCGAAGATATTCCTGGACAACTCGCTGTAGATGTCTATGAAACTGCTGATAAATTAGTAGTTAAAGCCCGTACTGCAGGCATCTCAAAATCTGATCTTGATGTTAGCATCTCAGATAATATTTTGACAATTTCTGGCGTTCTTTCCGGTGGCGAAGACGAAACCACCACTCGCTGGCACATCCAAGAGTGTTACTGGGGTGAATTCTCCCGTACAATCGCTCTTCCAGTTCCAGTTCATGAAGACGAGAACAGTGTCAGAGCAGAACTTCGCGATGGTGTTCTTACCATCACCTTCGATAAGGAAAAAGTCGAAGCTCCAAAAAAGATCCAAATTCAATAAAAACAGAATCACCCCTTCCAGGGGTGATTTTTTGTTCGTTCAGCACAACGTATAAAAAAATACTCCCCGTAGGGAGTATTTTGCCTGTGATTTCAAATTAGAGGTTTGTAATGACGAAGTTGACGATTGCATATGCGAGTGCACATACAACGAGACCAATAAGACCATAAAGAATGGTATCTTTAGCCTTCTTAACCTTGCCAGCATCACCAGCGGAAGTCATATAAGTGACACCGCCCATGATGATAACGACAACAGCGACAATGCCGAGGATGCCTACAATCCAGTTGATGATATTGGTAACATCACTACTGATAAGAGTTGCACCTGCACCGTCACCAACGGGGGTAATGTTTCCTGCGCCACTTGTCTTTTTTGCGGCTCCAGCCGTGCCATCGGCTAAAATATTGAAAATATTATTCATTTTAGTTTATCCTTTATTTTGATTAAATTTTAGCATATTCTTAAAGAAAATACAAGACTTTTTATAACGAAGAAGCGACGAAATTGACAATTGCGAAAGCAAGTGCACAAATTACGAGACCAATCAAAGCGTAAAGAATCGTGTCTTTGCCTTTTTTTACCTTGCCAGCATCGCCAGCAGAAGTCATATAAGTGACGCCACCCATGATTACGAGCACGACTGCCACAATGCCAAGTGCGCCGATGATGACTTCGAGTATGGTAGTAACATCTCCAACCAAATCAGTTGACTTTGAGTCGGTTCCAGCATTGCATCCTAATGCGTTCCAGGCTTCCTCGCCGATTGCATCCTTTCGTTTTGGGTCGCAAAATGGATCGGTAGCATATGTAGCTGGGACCATAAATAAAGCTCCACTCAGCATTGCAAAAGCTACCATAAAAATAGTTGATAATTTAGCTTTCATGAGCCTCCTTTACTAATGAAATATTATCTGACGGGTTATCGATGTATGCGCTTTGTCCCGTTGCGGTCTTTAATGAGTTGGCAACGAAAGCTGTAATCGTCTCGGCTAAAGCCACAATAATCAAACCGATAATTGCGTAAGTAATTGCATTCTTGGCCCTTGCAAGCTTGCCTGGATCGCCAGCGGAAGTCGTATATGAAATACCGCCATAGACTACAAAGACTGCGCAAACTACGCCAGCAACACCCATAATCCATTGAATGATGCTAGTCACTAGCAGGCCGGTATCGGTTTGAACCAATGTTACGCCGCCGTCCACTGAAACACTACTAGTGGTCGAACCTTTCAAGACAATACGAATTGTATTAAAGATTACATTTGCGGACATCGTGATAGCAAGGCCGATAAATGCCGAGGATAGAGTCTTTTTGCCAGCAGCAACTTTACCCGTATCGCCCTGCGAGCAGAGGTAGCGATAACCGCCAAAAATCACAAAGCCAAGCGCACAATATGCTGCAATTACTGCGATGTCAGAAGAAACGTTGGCGACAGCCGTCCAAATAAAGTTCGTTATTGATATTTGGTTGTATGCAATAGTTTTATTATCGGTAACATTAAGTAGCTGGCAGGTACCATTATTATTATATTGTAAGCCAGAATACCACGCCTTCAGTCCAAAGAAGGAGTAGTCGCCATTACAATTGGGCGAATTTGGAGTGGCATAGGTTGGCCTAACGCTGAATAATGGAAGCATCATGATTAGCATGAGTCCTAAAATAAGTGTTGATTTTTTGAGTATTTTTTTCATTGTAAATATTTACTGTTTAACTTAAAACCATCATATCATAAATATTAAAAAAGTCCATCCCGAAAATATTTAGGATGTCTCTATTATTAGTCTTGACAAAAACGCTTATGAGTGCTATAATTAATGAAGCGCCTGGAATGGGAGGCGATAATTTATGATTGTAAAGAAAAAAATAAGTCAAAAACTGATCTCAGCACTTCTTGGTGTGTTTTTTGCGTTTATTGGTATTTTTACACCGATTAACGCCTATGCAACTCCAGAAGATGGTACTGAAGTAGCCCCAGAGGCTACCGTGGTAGAGGCTCCAGAAGCAGCCGAAATTACCGAGCCTGATGATGGTAAGAAAACCATCATGCTCAAAGCGGGCGATATGGGCAGCGCATGTCAGGAAATCGTCCAAAACCCATGGGCAATCTGTAGTAAGATTGATGACGCCGCCAATGCTGTTGACTATATATATAATGCTGCTCAGGATTTGCTAGATCTCGATCCTATTCCGATGGATGATAATTCTACAACTCACGCCATCTGGCAATTTTGTCTCAATATTACTAACCTCGTCTTTATTGTCTTTATCTTTGTAATTGTCTTTTCTCAGGTTACTGGCCTCGGTATTAATAATTATGGTATCAAGAAAGCCCTGCCGAAGATTATTGTTGCGGCCATTTTTGTTAACTTGAGCTACTTCATCTGTACTATAGCCGTTGATGCTTCCAATATTATCGGTCGCAGTATCAAGAGCTTCATCGAAGTTGGCATTCCAAATGCGGTTCGCATGGAACCAATTATTGTGGATGCTCGTAGTATCGTCTCTGCCTCTGTTGGTGGCTCGGTGCTTGGTATATTTGCCGCTGGTAGTGTTGAAAGTGGCTCACTTTATCTTCTCGTTCCAGTCTTGCTTGCCGCACTTGCAGCCTTGGTCGCCGCTGTTGTCACAATCGCGATTCGTCAAGCTCTCGTCGTGCTCTTGGTGATTATTTCTCCGCTTGCAATTATCTGTCACACCTTGCCAAACACCGAAGATCTATATAGGAAGTGGTACAACCTCTTCAAGAAGATGCTCGTATTCTACCCATTAATTAGTATTCTCTTTGGTGCCGCACAACTCGCTGGTTGTGCTATCATTGCCAAAGCCGCCACCGACCAAAACATCTTCCTCATCTTGCTTGGTTTCGCTGTTCAAATTTGTCCATTGTTCTATTCTATTACGATGCTCAAAATGTCCGGCACCTTCCTTGGCAACATCAACAGCCGCGTACGTGGCCTCTTCAGCCGTCCACTCAAGAGTGTTACCGAATGGGCAAACCTTCGCAAAACCCGTGCCGATGCTACTAGCTTAGCTCATAAAAATGTTTTCATGCCAACCACTCGTCTCCGCCAATTTATGGCTGATCGCCGTTATAAGCTCCAAGATGATACGCTTAAAGCTCAGGGCGCCATCAAGAAGCGCGGTGAGGCATATGTTGCTAGATCTCATAGTAAGGAGGATGGCACTCCAACTCGCTCCGGTATCGAATCTTACGAGATGCAAGCTCGTCTCATGCAATATGAAGGCGACATTGCTGAAGATCGCAACCGTATGGAAGGTGGTCTCGGTCAGTATGTTGACGCCGCAAAAAATCCAAAACTTCGCGCCAAATTGGATGCTATCGATCAGTTTAACGTCGATGCTTCCGACCGCCTAGCAATCAAGCAGGCCGCCTTCGAAGCAATTCAGAAGGAAAATACTGACTCTCGTGATAAACGCTTCAAAGAAGCCATTCAGGCTCACCTTGATCTTGAGCATATGTATGAGAAGGGTCACAAGTTCCATCAACTCGCAGATCGCAACGCTGCTTTGAATACCTATTACAACATGCTTCAGGAAACTGGCGTTACCGATGTTATGCCAGCCCTTGAGCACTCACGCAGACAACAGGATACCGTCTTACTTGCTGCTGCTAATGCCGCCCAGGGCAGTGCTTCTATTAACACGATCTATCAAAATAAGATCGGCAAGCTCTTTGACGGCACTGTTCCAACTCAAGACGTACAAAATATTACGTTGGATTTGGCCAAACGCAATGATTCATCTCAAAATATCGATGCTATTATTGCCGGCATGCGCACTCTTAACGCTCGTGGCGATACGGACCTCGTCCGTAATACTATCGATGAGATTTGTAAGGATGGCAAGCTTGAGCTCGGCACCTATGCTTCACAACAACTCGCAAGCTTCTTAATGTTTGAAGTTAAGGACAATAGCCCTATCTTGCGCCGCTTTGGTAAATACCTCAACCTCGAGACTGCTCGCGTCTTTAATACGAAGAATGACAACCCTCGCTACAATCGAGCCGTTAACTATAATGAATATATTCTCGGCGAATACGATGAATATGATGTGGATGAAAACGGCAATATCAGGCTTGATGAAAGCGGTAACCCGATTATGACAAAGCAGAAGTCGAAACGCAGCGCAAGAATCTTGCTCGAAGGTACACCGCTAACTGGCGTCGAGCGTCTTGCTTATAAAGACATTACCGATAGTAGTTATAATGCTGTTGAGTCAGAGATGGCAAATGCGACCGAAGAAGAGAGACGAAAGAAAGAACACGAAATCTCGACTGGCTTGTTTACTGCAATTTTGCCAAACTTCATTTCTGCTCGCCAAGGTTATGCCTCTGGTTCTGAACAAGACTTTGCCGCCGCAGAATTTACCTTTGGTTACAAGAGGAAACTAGTACAAAAATTGGATACTGCGACGGGTGAAATGGGCGACGAAGATCAATACTTGCCAACCTTTGATGTTAGTGACGATAATGAGCGCAAGAAGATGATTGATAGGGCAAAGAAGTATATTGTGAGCCAAACTGCTGGTCAGCTTCAACGCTTCAAGAGTAGCGATATTTCCGCCTTGAAACAGCTGTTGGAAGATGATGCAAGATATGAGAATGCTCAAGAGGAAGGTGAAACTGATGATGCATACAATGAACGTATCGCCTCGATAGCCTCGGCAGCAGCCATTAAAATGGTTCCTTCCGATGTTTATGATGACCTTCTTGTCAACTCTTTGAAGGGTGCCCGCACAGATTCTAAGGATAAATTCAATAAGTTCTTCGGTCTTAATAATGCTGAGGCACGTATCAAAGTCTTGGCTGAGAGGAATAAGCTTCAAAATCAAGCTAGAGAACGCGCCAAACAAGCAGCAGGTGCCTCAACTAGCGGCACCGCAACTGGTGGTACTTCAACTACTGCCGGCTCATCCAGCGTCAATAGCCCATCCGCTAATATTCCAGTAAACGATACTGGAGATGACGATGACATGTTCAACCCACTCGATCCATTTGATGATTTTGATGATAGTCCTTTGTCGTCGCAGCACAACATGAATCCAAGTGGCGATGCGTCAATGTTCTTGGCACGCGTAGAAAGAGAGATTAATGAGCACACTAATATGGCGGATATCTCAGAAAGTCCAGCTTATCTCAATGAAGTTGTCGACTTGATGCGTGAAGATGAGTTTAGCGCTCTATTCGGAAGTGTAGGCATCTACCAATTCACAAATAGTGTCGACCCAAGCTCGCAGACGCCAGCTACGATTTATCTAGAACTTAGAAACTTTGTCGCCAGCATCTAACGTTAGTATCTAAAAACCACCAGTAAATCTGGTGGTTTTTTAAATGGCTTATGCTATAATAAAAGCATATGGCATATCATAAAGTCCCTCAAGACGTTGAGGCCGACGATAAACTTCTCGGGCCATTTACATTCCGACAGTTTGTTTATCTTTTGATTGCGGCCGGCTTAATCGCTATCGCGGTGCTCCTTTTTCAACTATTTCCGTTACTTTGCCTAATTCCAGCTCCGTTCATCTTGCTTTTTGGAGCTCTCGCCCTGCCGCTCAAAAAAGATCAGCCAATGGAAACTTATCTAGCTGCTTTGGTGTCTTATTATCTTAAGCCACGCACTCGTCTTTGGAATCCTGGCCAGCGCGAATCCACCATTACTATTACTGCACCAAAAACCAACCCTAACGAAAAGCGCACGCGTGATATTTCTGGCGAAGAAGCCACGCACCGCCTTTCGTTCTTGGCTGACATCGTCGACTCCGGCGGTTACGCAATTCAGAATGCTTCATCCACTTCGGTGCGTGAAGATCTCGTTGCTGAAGCAAACGCCACCACCGATATGTTTGAAAACAATCGTTTTGACACAATCGATACCGCCATCAAAAAAGAAGAAACGGCCAAGCATAATGCGCTTATCGAAAAAATGCGCAACGCTATCAAGCAAAACAGCGTCTTGTCGGCCGATGATGAAGATGAGTCGGTTATTAAGTCGCACAAAACAATTGGCGTTCCGTCCGTCACACCACAATCTCAATCGGATACCTTTAAAATTCCTGAAAATTATCAAACATCAGCTCCAGCTCCTGCCCCAACTCCGGCTCCGGCCACAGTAGCTCCAGCCCCAGCTCCAGCTCCAACGGCTCCAGCCCCAACTGCTACTCCGCACATTGTTGAAGAACTCCAAAATTTTCAGCAGCGCGCCAATGATGCCCCAGAGCGCATTCGCTCAATGGTGGAGCCAGAAATCCCAGAGTATAATCACGAATCCGAGGAGACCGAAATCATCATGCCAAGATCTAACCCTGTGGAAAACCCTGTGGAAAACTATCAACCAGAATCAGAGCCAGAATCAGAGCCAGAACCTCAGTCAGAGCCAGAACCAGAACCAGAACCACAATCGCAGTCTGAAACCCCAGTCATAGATAACTCAACCGAGGATAAATATCAAATCAAATCAAAAACAGAAGGAAAGGAAGAGGGCGAAGTATTTATTTCGCTACATTAAGTTATGCAACCACAGAACTCAATGCAACCACAACAAATGCCGGCGCAATATCCAATGCCGCCGCAATACGATCCGCAACAAATGCAGCAAATGCAACAAATGCAACAGATGCAGCAGATGCAAATGCAACAAATGCAGATGCAGCAAACCCAAATGGCTATGCCAAACATGGTCCAAAACCAAGGCGGTATCATGAACCTTGGTGCTACAGCTATGAATGCCAAGGACCAGTCACCAGTGTCACACAATACTGATATGCCAACTTCGACCCAATCAACCCTTTTGATTTCGGAAATTCGTGACAATGTGGTTATTATGAAAGATGGTTCCTTCCGCGCAGTGGTTGCCTGCAAATCCATCAACTTCGACTTGATGTCTGATGTGGAGCGCGAAGGTGTCGAATATTCTTATCAAAACTTCCTTAACTCCCTCAAATTCACAACGCAAATTCTAGTCCGTTCGCAACGTGTTGATATTGGTCCATATATCGAAAAGCTCTCCGAAATTCGCCGCAACAACGATAACATGCTTTTGGGTGTTTTGATGGACGACTACATTAACTTCATCGATGTGCTTTCACAAGAAGCAAATATTATGGATAAGTCATTCTTCATTATCATTCCATATTATTCGTCGCCAGAAGCCGAAAAAACCCTTGATCAAACCAAGAATTTCTTCAAATCCTTCAAGAAGAGCAAGGGCCCAGATATAACACGCATCGACCGCGCCACCTACGAAAAAGCCATATCTGAGCTTACAAACCGCGTCGATTCGATCGTTTCCGGTCTTTTCCAAATTGGCATCCAATCCGTTCGTCTCGATACGAAGCGTCTCGGCGAGTTGTATTATAACTTCAATAACCCAGATACAGCCGTCCGCGAACCGCTTGTTGATTTTACTGAAATTGCCACAATGTATGTAAAGAAAGGAGAAAAACCATATGAGTCGTAAACGCCCAACCCAGGCAGAATTAGCCGCCCAGGCTCAGGCCGCCGAAGAAGCGAGAGTTCAACGTGCCTTTGAACAAGGTACTAACACTTTGCGCGATCTTATTTCTCCATCATCCATCGAAATTCATTCGGATTATTTTCGTCTTGGCACCAAGTATGGCCGCACGCTCTACGTCTATGGTTATCCGCGTGAGCTTTATACTGGTTGGATTTCCCCTATTATTAATATGGACGAAGTTGTTGACGTTTCGATGTATATTTATCCGGTCGAATCCGCCGTCGTGATGAAAAACCTTCGCACTAAAGTGACTCAGCTCGAAGCCTCCATGAACTTAAACGCCGAAAAGGGCAAAGTCCGTGACCCAGAGCTCGAAGCTGCCATTAGTGATGCTGAGGAGCTTCGCGATCAGCTTCAAGTTGGCGCCGAACGCTTCTTCCGCTTCGGTCTCTACGTTACGCTTTGGGCCGACTCGCTTGATGAGCTCAAATTTGTCCAGCAAAAAATTGAAACCATTTTTGGTCAACAGATGATTTTCTCAAAGGTTGCCTCATCTCAACAAGAGCAGGGCATGAATTCTATTATGCCTCAGTGTACCGATCAGCTTCAAATTCGCCGCAACATGAACACTGGCGCTATCTCGACCAGCTTTCCGTTCACGTCGGCCGACCTTACTCAGGATAAAGGTATTCTTTACGGTATCAATATGCATAATAACGGTCTTGTGATTTTCGACCGTTTCTCGCTCGAAAATGCCAATATGGTTGTCTTCGCAAAATCTGGTGCTGGTAAATCGTTTACCGTTAAGCTTGAAGCGCTCCGCTCCATGATGATCGGTTCCGAAATTATCATTATCGACCCAGAAAACGAATATCAAAAGCTTTGTGATGCCGTGGGCGGCTCCTATATTCGCCTTTCGCTCAACTCGGATGTTCGCATTAATCCATTCGACCTGCCAAAAGTGGTAGATTCCGAGGATGCTGGCGATGCTTTGCGCGCCAACCTCGTCACTTTGCATGGCTTGTTGCGCTTGATGCTCGGTACAAACCAAACTACCGCCAATGGTGCAACCGTGCAAGTTTTGACGCCAAACGAAGAAGCCGACCTCGACCAGGCCCTCATCGATACCTATGCGCGTGCCGGTATTACGAGTGATCCGTTAACTCATCAATCTACTCCGCCAACCATCGCCAACTTGTACGATACTTTGCTTCATATGGATGGCACTGGCCCGCAACTTGCCCAGCGTTTGCGCAAATATACATCTGGTACTTTTGCTGGCATTTTCTCGCAACAATCGAACGTTGATATCAATAACCAAATGGTCGTCTTTAATATTCGCGATCTCGAAGATGAGCTTCGCCCAGTCGCAATGTATATTGTGCTCTCGCATATTTGGAACATCGTTCGTGCTGACCAGCGCAAGCGTATCCTAATCGTAGATGAGGCTTGGCAATTGATGCAATACGAAGATTCCGCCAACTTCCTCTTCTCGCTCGCAAAGCGCGCTCGTAAATATTACCTCGGCCTCACGACTATTACGCAGGACGTGGAAGATTTCATGACGACAAAAATGGGTCGCGCCATTGTGGCCAACTCGTCAATGCAGTTGCTTTTGAAGCAATCAGCGGCCGCGGTCGATGTGCTTTCTGATGTTTTCAAACTTACTGAAGAAGAGAAGCGCCGTCTCTCCAACTTCCCGGTCGGCCAAGGGCTCTTCTTTGCTGGTCAAAATCACGTACATATTCAAATTATCGCCTCGGCAACTGAAGAATCGCTAATCACAACCAATCCGGGCAACAATCGTAGATAATTTAGAAAGGGTGGCAAAATGGACGAAAAAGAAATACAACAAAAGCGACGACAAAACGAAGAATTGGCCACGGCCAATCGCGCTCGCATTTTGGGTTTTCGATATCTTGATACACGTGATTTTGAAAATGACATCGAACTAGTACGCGATCTAATCCCGGTCGAAATGATGCATGAGAATTTCATCATTCCGCTACAAAAAGGTGGCCACGAAGAGCGCTACCAGTATATGATTACTAGTCAAACTCCGCGCACAATCATTGAAAAAATGTATCGCGATTATACCGATAATGGCGAACGCGTTGATTTCTTCTTGATTTCGACTTCCGCTTATAAAGTATTCATGCTGCGCTACGATCCGCCGCGCGAGATTATTTATGACGATATTAAAATTGCCGACGAAGGCGACTCCGAAACTATCGCCTCGGTTTCCAATACCCTTAGCACCGTCTCCACGGAAAAAGTTTTTGACTTTTTGCTCGATCAAGCCGACAAATTAGGTGCTTCCGATATCCATATTGAGAACATGCGCAACGAAATCCGCATCCGCATGCGCGTCGATGGTATGCTTCACTCGGTCGCCAACATTGATCGCGATCGCTACCGCATTTTCATGGGTGAGCTTAGCTCGCGCGCCAATATTTCAGCCGCCTCCAATAAACCGCAATCAGGCCACATCCAAAAAGAAATCCATCGTGATGGCGTCTCGCATCTTCTCAACGTACGTGTGGAAACTGTCCCAACTATGTATGGCCAAGACGCGGTTCTGCGCTTATTTAACTTTGATGAATCATTGCTTAATATTGATTTGCTCGGTCTTTCTGACGAAGAAAAAGCTGAAATTAATAGCGTCGTCAGTCATCCACGCGGCCTGGTTCTCATGGTCGGTCCAACTGGCTCTGGTAAATCCACCACTTTGTATTCCATGCTCAACGCACTCAATACGCCAGATCGCAAAATTATTACCCTTGAGGATCCAATCGAATATGGTATCACGGGCATTTCGCAAATCCCAATCAACACCAATAATGGTGGCTCGTTCGCCGAAGGTTTGCGTTCCGTCCTACGTCTCGATCCAGACGTAGTCATGGTAGGCGAGATTCGCGATGCCGATACTGCCAAGACGGCCATTCAGGCCTCAATCACCGGCCACCTTGTGCTCAGTTCCTTCCACGCCAACTCAACCGCCGCCGCCTTCTCGCGCATGATCGATTTAATTGGCGTAAACCCAATTTTCTCCAGTTCAATTCGCCTCGTCGTAGCTCAGCGCCTAGTCCGCAAATTATCCGACACCAAACAATCTCGCCCGGCCACTGCCTCCGAGTCGGCATATATCCGCAGCACTCTCGCCGGCGTCGATCCATCCCGCCTTGCCGGCATCGATCTCAATAATATAACTCTCTATGACGCCGTCAAAACCGCCGACGACCCATTCGGCTACGCCGGCCGCACTGTCATTATGGAGCAGCTCGTCGTCTCCGAAGACATCCAAGCCTTCATCCGTGGTGATGTCAAAGATATCAACACGAAAGCCATTGAAGAAGCCGCCAAAAAGAACGGCATGCTCACCCTCGAACAAAAAGGTATCCTTGCCGCTCTTCGTGGTGAAACCACTTTGGAAGAAGTATCACGCGTTATTTAACTAAAAAGAATTTCCGTTGCAGCCCGCCGGGTCCCAAAGCCCTCGTCCAAGCTGTTTTGCTTCAGCCTCAGCCTTTTTGAACTCGCTTTGATATATGTATGGAATATTATAAGTATATTCGCGCCCATAGCCATTTTTGATAAGCTGATAGCTGAAATTTTCTCCATTGATATAAACGTATCGCAATAATCGCCCATAATAATCAGTATCATCTTGAGAAGGATCTGATTCTAGTCCCACATATTTACCAGTGAGCGTTTGTTTCGCGTAATCCGAGGCTTGTGGTCCAAAGCACTGTACTGGTTTGGATTGGTTTACGGTTTCAGGTGTATCGACGCCAATCATGCGCACCCTCAACTGATTTCCGTTTTCATTAATTATAATTGTGTCACCATCAATCACCCTCACAACCGGATACTTAGCTTCCGGTTTTGCAAACTGTGGCTTTTGCTCGGCTGGTTTTTGATTGACAACTTCTTGTTCGGTTTGTTGAGATTTTTGTTCGGCCGATTCCACAGCTGAGACTTGCGTACTCGTCTCAGCTAGTGGGGAAGTATTATCTTGTACGACATTATTATTTGCGACGCATGTGCAAATAATAATAGCAATTATCAAACAACCAATAAAGGCTAAGACTGGCCAATGATCGAAAAGATCCGGCTTATTGTCGCCAACGTATAAACTGCGTTCCTTTATTGAATAGTTTTTCATTTTTTACGTTTCGAAAGAACGTTTTCCATTATCTTATTGGCAGCAGCTGGTGAAAGGGCAGGATTTGCTGCAAGCGTTTTGCCGACAATATCAGCCATTGAGTTCTTTTCGGCATCAAGAAGTGCGTCATGATATTGACAATATTGCTTATCGAGTGAAGTATAATTTGTGTCGTATTTTTCAAGAATTCTAATTTGTTGTTGGATATATTCAACGCTACGCGCTAATTGTGTAGCCTCCTTGGTAAATTGCTTTTTAAGCGTGCGATACTCATTTGCTTCGGCATCAAAAACTTGTTTCGATTCGGCGGAAATTGTTAAGCCGGTACTAATATAAAGGATGGCCAAAATAAGAATCTGAATTGCCTCACCCGAAATCCTTGTAAACGAGGTTGCTTCATCTTTTTTAATAATGCAATCATTATAAATTTCAAGTGCGCTGTATTTTTCAGGAGAAATATCTTCGCTCACCTCGGATAGTTCAACGGTATATATACCTTCACTGGTCTCGGGAAAACCAGGAACTGGTTTGCAGGTCTCGGTTATCGGAATAACTAGATTTGTAACACGGAGAACCATGTAGAATATACCAATCAAAACCCAAATCAAAAAGTTTGTGCGTGAGAACTTATTGATGCTTTTTTCCTGTGAATGTTTACCAGACTCGCGGCCCCACATGAATGCGGTGAAGTTTGCGACGGTTGCGAGAGAGAAAGCTACTAAGCTAGCTTGTAATGGACCTTGTCCCATCAAATCGGAAATTGCATCGCGCAACATAATCATGTCGAGTACGCCAAGCGCAAAACAAATGCCAATAATAATGTATTGTTTGGCTGGAGATGAAAGATCCTTCTTAATCCTTTTAGAGTCCTGCGTCGAAATCTTGCGAGGCGCCAATTCGGATGCTGTGTTTTCTTCCTTATTTTCCATTTTTACTCCTCTTTAAATCATTAATGCGTTCTTCGAGTTCCTCTAGCTTTTCATCTGTAAACAGTAAGTTCTTTGCAAGTGGGCGCCCCGTAGCGGTCTGCATGGCTTCCGAAAAAGCTATAAAGTCTGCATTATAATTAGCGACCTGCAATTTGAATTGTCCAAATAATCCTTCCACCGTCGCGATTCCTTGATCCTGTGCGGCCTGCAAGTTTCCATTGCGTGCCGAGCGATCACCTTCGAGTTGCGCATAAAGCAAATCAAATTCACCATAAATCGTATTAAGCATTGGCTCTAGCGTTTGTGGCTGATATTCGCCCTTGTATGACTCTTTGATCAAGCGTGCGCAATTATTTTTAACCTTGCGAATGCTTTTTCCGGTAATTGAATCAAAATGTTTAGGCGTACGAATGTATGTAAAAACTTCGTTTGGATTAAAATTGGACCGAACTCTATCGCTCATTTTTTACCTGCCTTTCGAGCTTTTTTCGTTTTTGCTGTGGCGACTTTTTTATCATCCTTCTTTTTTTCGTCGTCTTCTTTTTTTAGAATTCTTTTTACGCCATCACTGTAATCTTCTTCGTGATAAACAAAATTAGTGTAATTTAACTTCTTTTGAATGCGTTTTGTTGATGACATAATGTATCTGTTGGTCTGCATATCAAGTGCGGTTGAAATAATTTCAACTTGTTTTTTCCAGTTATTTAAATTTTCTTTATCGGTTTTCAATAAAGTGTCAAGCAATGTGTCCCACAACAAGTTGTCATCGATAATATTCTTAATTTTTGCGGTTTGTTTTGCAATTGTCCCTTGAAGCCAAAGAATGGTACTTGGATCGTTAGACTTAGCTAAATTATTCTCGAGATCTCTCAAATTGCGTTCTTCGGACTGCAAATAATCACGATTGTTTTTAACTTGAACTTGAACGTTTGCTGTTTCGGCAGCTAATTTCTTTTGAGTTTCTAGATAAATGCTATGACGAGCCAAAATGATATTATCTCGCACCCTAGCAAGATACTCGACTTCTTTATCTTCGATCATATAGTTTTTTGGCAAAACATATTTGCGTCCTGGCTCTGGTGGATAGGCAATGCCGCTTTCGAGACAGAATTTTTTAAGTGTTAATTTTCTATTTAAAAAAGCACGTCGTGCAGAGTGCCAGCGCACACGCCTACTTGGCTCAATGTCACGCGCCACAAATACATATATATCCGGATTAATTTTTTGTAAATCCATATTAATACTCCCCTAATATTTTTACTGTTCGATTAAGTGATGCAATACTCTCATCCCAATCACCCTCAGGACATTCGTTGTAAAGTGTTTCGTTACTACCTTCAACCTTACTAACATTGTGTATGTGCATCTTGCTTTCTAAAAAATCCCTCGTAGCCTCCGCGCGGCTCGTAGCTAAATCTACATTGATCATTCCACCACATCCTTCACGCGCTACGTAACCCTCGATTGTTAATCTGGCTTCGGGAAACGAATTTAGATATTCGCGAAGTGGATTCAAATCAGCAACGATATCGTCGTCGCTCGCATTGAAATTGCTTGTGCCGGCAATAAAAATCAAATGCGAGTTTATCTCATTAAAATTTTGCTCGAAAACCCCCACATTGTTTATGGAAGTTGGCTTTATGGTATATTCGGTTTGAACACTCGAATTTGATGGCATTCTCTCCGTATCGCCTAGATCAACCTTGCCATTTCCAGCTAAAGTTTCTTCAAGAACTAATTCGTAAATTCTGCGCAAACGATCTTTTTGGTTATTGCTTTTAATTTCGGCTTGTGGAGCAACGGTTTGCCCGATTGCACTCCAATAAACCTTAATTTCTACATCCTTGTCAAAAGAAATATTTGGAATTTCATTTTTTTCAACTAACTCATCCAAAATATCTTCTGGCTTCAAGCTAAGCAAGTCTTCATTTGCGAAGTTTAAAATTCCACTATCCGAAAGACCGGAACCAATTACCATGATTGTTCCGCCTTTGCGACGCAGACGCACCATAGCATCTGAAATCGCGCCAAAATAATCAACACCGTTGCTCTTTGGTGCGCGTGACATATATTTATTAATTTCAGTAAAACGACGTTTTACGAGCGAAGTCGCCTCGTCAACATTCCTAGCCTCTCCCGGTGTGACTTGAATTCTGGCGAGCGAATCGAGCGTTGGTGCGGCTGAATAAATTTCAATTGTAGCCCCATTTAATATGCTATTGGAAATAATTTTTTGGCCTTCCGCTGATAGTGTTGGTACTGGTGAATTTTTTGTGTTTCCAGCAATAATAATGATGTTTTCTGATGCGTAATTTTTGTCGACTTCGCAAGAGTTGCCGAAAAAATCTCCACCGCTCAGCCCAATGGACCTACATTTTTCATCACTTCCGGAGCGTCCAGTCACGACCAAGAGTGTAATTATGCCAAATAACGCAACTGCGCCACCGATGCAGCCGAATATTAGCCCCTTATTTAGATTACTACCGCTACCGGGTAATCCAAATTTTCTATTAAACATTCTTACTCCTTTCTTATTATTTATCGTGTCCATATAAAAAAGGACACCGCGAGGTGTCTAACTTCCATTCATAACTAAAGGCGGGAGCCCAAATTATTTACGCGGTGCCCTTTGATAGGTTCCGCGAAAACCCTTAGTTATAGATGTAAGTTAGACACTATTATTATATCACATATCTGTCAGAAAAAAAGCATAAGCTTCACCCTGACACGAGGTATGCAATTGACGAGTCTGTGATATAATATACCCAGGCTGGGGCCATCGTTCAACGGATAGGACATACCCCCTCTAAGGGTACAATGCTGGTTCGATTCCAACTGGCCCTGCCAGTCCAAAAACGCACGCAAGTGTCGTTTTTTTGTTGAAAAACCTCCCCAAGTCTACGTCGTTAAACATGCATAATTAATTTAAACCAAAAGTGCTATAATAATAAAGTATGGAATCTCGTTCTGAATCTAATCCAGTCGATTTGCAAAACCCAAACCTGGAAAACATCCCAGCTTTTGCTCCTGGAAATGAAAATCAAGAAAACGTTGTGCCGGAGCCGGTGCAGGATATTTTAGCCGATCGCAGTGTCAAGCATGGTCACCTTAAGTTTTTCGCCTGGCTTCTTCTCGGGGTTTGTCTACTTGTGTGGCTGTTGCTTTATCTATTTTTCCCGCGCTTCCAGACGAAAGATTTTCCATATCATCTGCGCTCCCCATATGGAGAATTTGTTGGCGAAAATTACGGCAAAATATGTTACGGCAATTTCTTTAATTGTCAACCCGCCACGGTCATGGTTGAGGGGAGTGAATTAGATTTTGTATATGATGCTATCCAGCCAATAGTAAATATATTTGAAATTGGCGACCACGAAGTGGTTTATCGTGCCACATTTGAAGATAAAGTTAAATATTATCATCAAATCATCACGGTATATGACGATATCGCACCCGAAGCTAAAGAGGAAGAAGGCCAAGCGGTAATAATTTGTCCAGATCAAACCAAAATTGCTAGTGGTCTCACAATCATTGATGAATATGATGGCGACATTACGGCTAACGTCAAAATCGAAATCGAGGACGGCCGAACGATTATCACCGCCTCTGATTCGAGTGGCAACACGGTAATTAAAAATGTGCCAGCCATTATCAAAGACGATAAAGCTCCAATAATCTCGCTCAATGGTCCGGCGAGCTATATTTTTGAATTGGGTCAAGTCACGGCGGAAGAGGGGAACATCCCAGCCCCAACCGCGACCGACAATTGTGACTCAATCGAGCTGCAACGAACCGGCGAAATAAACTTTGCTGCGCCGGGCACGTACACGCTTACCTATACGGCAACCGACAAAGCCGGTAACACTGCTACCGCGACGCGCACGGTCGAAATTGTGCCGCCGAACAATGGTAAAATCTTTCTTACATTCGATGATGGGCCGAGTGAACACACTAATCGCCTGCTAGATGTATTGAAAAATTACAACGTCAAGGCGACTTTTTTTGTTACGGGCTCTGGTAGTGAAGACACCTTGCGCCGCGAGTGTAACGAGGGGCATGCTATCGGCCTGCATACTTTTTCGCACAGCTACGCGTACATTTATCAAAATTTGAATAACTTTTTCGAGGATCTAAACCACATTAAAAGTCGTGTCGAAACCGAGACGTCATGCACCTCGAACCTCATTCGTTTCCCGGGCGGCAGTTCAAATTTAGTTAGTAGAGATTATGATGGCGGCAGCCACATTATGTCTCAACTCGTCAACGAAGTAACCAGGCGCGGCTTTGCCTATTTTGACTGGAATGTCTCATCCGGAGATGCCGGAGGCGCCACCACGTCAGACGAAATTTTTGCCAATGTTACGCAAAATCTCAAATATAATGACAACTCGGTCGTCTTACAACACGACACAAAAGGTTTTTCGGTCGATGCAGTCGAGGGAATTATTAATTACGGGCTCTCGCATGGTTATTCCTTTGAAAAACTCACTACGAACTCATTCGGAGCCCATCACTACGTTGCGAATTAGTCCGAAAAATGTTATAATATAGACATGAAAATTTCCCGCTACAAACACGATTTAGATTATTCTTATGCGCTTGGCGCCACCCTGGTTTTTGAACTAATCAAAACCATGCCAGCCCAAGTCAAACGCGTTTTTATTAAAACTTCTGCCCGTCGCGATTCCGATAGTATGCAACAAATCCTCGAAGCTTGTACGAGACAAAAAATCGAATTAATCGAAAACGACAAAGCCTTCAATATTCTGTCACCCAAAGAAAATTGTTTCGTGATTGCCGAATTCAAAAAGTTCTCGCGCCCTCTCGACTCAAACAAGAATAATATTGTCTTAGTAAACCCGTCCGATGCCGGCAACCTTGGCACAATTATTCGCACAGGCGCTGGGCTCGGCTTTAATAATATTATTATAATCAAACCAGCTGTCGACGCATTTGACCCACGCGTCATTCGCGCTTCGATGGGTGCCGTTTTTCACGCCAACATCATGTATTACGATTCGATTGAAAACTACATGCAAGAATTCCCGGAGCATCACCGCTACGCTTTCATGTTGCGCCACGCAACCGATTTTGCTACAACAAAAATTGAAGCGCCGTTTTCATTAATTTTTGGCAATGAAGCAAGTGGCTTGCCGGATGGCTATGCTGATTTTTGCCACAGCGTCAAAATTCCGCAAAGTTCACAAATCGATAGCTTCAGCCTGCCGGTCGCGGCCAGCATCGCGATGTACGAAAATCGCCAAGCCTAATCTATTTGACATCGCCCAAACCGCCAAAAAATAAAGTGTTGTAATTTTTACAACACTTTATTGGGATATGTATTGTATTTTTTTAAAGCATATGCTTAAATAAACCCATAGAGTGTGTGGCTGTAAGGCTAAAAAACAAAAAAATATAGAGTTTTAAATTAAAAGGGTCATATAAACATGTCAAGAACAAAAAGTTCTAGGTTCGTTCTTGCGAACTTGGAAAAAATACGTCTTCT
>JAZUJS010000021.1:0-31991 GCA_045642865.1 Candidatus Nanosyncoccus sp. | reverse complement strand
TTTGGCCTCCATAAACCAACCTAACCTAATTCTGGCCCCATAAATGAGCCTTTGTTTTTCTTGCATGGTTCTACTCCCCATTCTTAACATCCTTTCTAAATTATATTACGAATGTGTGCAAGATGTTTGGGAGGTTGATTTGAGTTATTACGTTACTATTGACAAAAATGATAATATATGATAAAATGTAAATATTGTGGCTAAAGCCACAAGAAAATTAAGAAGGTTTCTAGTAATGGATAAATTCCTATAGGTATAAGAATTTAAATCTTGCTAGTTCTATTCTTAAAGTATATTTAAAAGTTAGGTTTGGTTGAACTTAGAGTTACTTCTTCCGATAGTGATTTTCTTCTCTTTCTTTGCAGCCAAGCGTGCTTCGTTATTAATATAGTGATTACGCTTGGCTGCAAAGGCAACTAAAAAAACAAAAAGGAGTGAAGAAAATGACTACAACTAATATTGAGCGAGAGCTCAAAAAACATCTGGAGAGCATTGACGAAAACAATGTAATGGACGAGGACAAGGTCAGAAAATGGTTGAAGTCCATATTCATCGAAGACAAAGAAAATTTTGACATGTTTTATCCGTTTAACAACAGCAAGCGTGTCAAAAAGCCCGGAAAAAAGATGAAAGGCATGCTCGAGGCCTATGGCTTCGATTTTGTCAGCGATGGTGTCGCTCTTGAACAGATGGAATACAAATTCAAAGCTGTTACCGGCTATGGGGACAATTTCGGTTATAAAGTTTTTATAATTGATTATTGGAATGATAATTGCTTCATAGAATATGACGCAATAAGCTAACCCTGATGGATCCAAAGTTCTTTCTGCTCTTTTACTTACATAATGTCCCCGGCGACCAGTCGGGGCCTTTTTAATATCTAAAATTATAGGTCAGCTAAACTAGCCACTGCAACTCCAAACTTTCTGACGAGATCGCGCAACATTGCATCTGGTGCATATTCCATTAAAATACTCCAAACCGGATAATCATACTCGAGCATAATGCGAGCAGCATGGTAAGGATGAGGTCTCAGGCTCAAATCCCGATCGATATTTCATTTTCTCCAAAAAAAGCATTATAATGTAAGTATGAATGAATTAGTTAAGCGCGGCTTCAATGCCTACAAAATCTTCATGAAAAACAAAATCGCAATGTCATTAATGATGCTAATCTCGGGCGTCATGATGTTTGTGGCAGCATTAAATGGCCACGGCAACGACACAAAAACCATGCCTCTGATGGTCTCATTAGCAGGCGCAGTATTCGCGTTTTGGTCGCTCTATCGCCTAGGTTACATTAAATCCGAATATGACAAAATGACAGATAGTGAAGAAAAAAAGAATCACAAAAAAATGCTTTATCTCCAAATTTGCGAATCGTTATTATATGTAGTGGTAGCGGCGGCCGGCATATTCCTACTTTGCAACGAAAACATGATGGACAAAGCTTTGAATTTGATGGCTGGCGGTTTCACTACGTTCAACGGCATCCTTGGCGCAATTAATGCCTGCAAAAACCGTCATTGCCGCGATTTTCGCTGGAAATTTATGCTTGTTATGACGGCCGTAGAATTGGTTGCGGGCCTCGTGTTTGTGTTTGCGCCATCAATCAGCATCAATGGCTATATTATAATGGGTGGCATTACAATCGTGGCTGGCACAGTCGAAGTAATTTCGGCATTTACCAAAGAGAACTTCAAATGCACCATTCAGGACGGCAAAGATATCGTTCAAATTATCAAGAAAAACGAAAAATAAACAAATCCCCTCCGATGGAGGGGATTTTTGTCTAGAACCAGTTGGAACGAATCCAAAAAAGCGGTACAGAATTGCCAGTGGCGTCACGATCATCAACCTCGACTTGGGGTAAATCAGTAATCACATGTACCAATTCGCAAGAAGAGACCAATCTACTGAGCTTAATAACATCACATACGCCATGAATAAGGCGTTTTTCGGTTGGTGTAAGCCAATATTCTCTGAGATTATCGTAGATAATGAGGCGAATATCATGAGGATATAATTCAATACTATACATCCGACCATCATCGGCTCGGAAAAAGATTCTGATGCAACGAATTTTATCTGACGTAATACCCTCATTATTGAAACTACGAGCACTAATAAAGGCTAACCAGTCGTCTTTTTTCCAAGTAACAATCAAATCATGTTTGCCAGAAGAAGAGATATTATACCAGAAGCAATATTTTGCATCGTAGTTATAGTCAAATCAATATAAGGAACACCTCGAAAAGAAAAACTCGAAAGCAACCGTGCCGCTTGTTTAAAAGTAAAACAGTGAGTAATCTTGATGACCACCTCCAGACTTAATATACACGATAAGGATATATCGCTACTCTTATTCAACTATACAAAATTATATCTGTCAACAAAAAATCCCCCACATGGAGGGATTTTTACTGGCCTAGTATTTGTAAAAGCCTTCGCCAGATTGCTTACCAAGTTTGCCTTCAGAAATGTACTTTTGCAAAACTTCTTTCATCTTCTTGAAATTGTAAGGCATCATCATTTTCTTAAGCAATGGATTAATGAGACCTGGAACTTTTTGATACTGTTCGACGATATTGTAGGCAGTTTGCAAACCAACAACATCAATAATCTCGAATGGGCCATTAGGCGCCCCAGTGCCACGTTTCCAAGCTTGATCAATGCTGGATGGATCAGAAATTTCATTCACATACAAATCCAAACCCGAAAGCAAGAACGGAACAAGCATCGAATTCAAAAGATAACCGGATTTCTCTTTCTTGATTGGGAGTGGGAACATGCGGATATCTTTGGCGAAGTCAACCAAAGCATCAAAGTACTTATCACCAGTTTCGGCGTGAGCCATCACTTCAGCAGTGTTGTTCTTCCAGATGGAATTAGCAAAATGAAGTGCCAAATACTTTTCTGGACGACCAGTATACTTTGCAAATGCGGATGGAAGCAGTGTGGAAGAGTTGGTTACCACAATGGTCTTCGAGTCAAGAAGTGGTGCGATTTGCTTATAGAACGCAATTTTCTCGTTCTTGAGTTCAGCAATAGCCTCAATGACAAGATCAGCGCCCTTAAGTGCAGTACTCAAATCTGTTTCAATTTTAAGGTTAGAAGCTGCAGCTTCAACCTTTGCTAGGCAAGATTTTTTATCAAAATTATCCACGTCAGCAATACCAGCACACCAAGCATCTTTATCTTTACTCATGGCATTAATTGCATCGGTATAAGTTTTCTTCAAATTATCATTTTTTTGTTGCGTGTGCTCAGCACTAGATTTACTACGGGCCCAAACTACAACCTCAAAACCACAGTAAGCCGACTGAAAAGCAATCTGACTGCCAAGAACGCCACCACCTGCAACTACTACTTTTTTGATTTTCATTTATATCTCCTTTTGTATTAATTATACAATACTTGGCAGATATTGAAAAAGATGAACATAAGTGCAATCATATAGATATTGTGGAAACAGAGCATAAAACCTATATCGCGATTGATCTTAAATCATTCTACGCGTCCGTAGAGTGTGTTGAGCGCGGACTCGATCCACTCAAAGCGAAGCTAGTTGTAGCAGACGAATCGCGCACCGATAAAACTATCTGTTTGGCCGTTTCTCCCGCACTCAAAGCGTACGGTATTCCGGGGCGCGCAAGGTTATATGAAGCCAAAAGAATGGCACGCGGCATAGATTTTATCATAGCAAAGCCCCAAATGGCCAAATATATGGCCGTAAGCACCAAAATCTTCGGAATATACGGAAAATATGTTGCGCCAGAAGACATTCATGTATATTCAATCGACGAAGTTTTCATGGATGTTACCCACTACTTGAACACTTACAAAATGACACCGCGCGACTTAGCAATGACCATAATAAAAGAAGTACTAAAAGAAACAGGGATTACAGCAACGGCAGGAATCGGTACTAATCTGTATCTGTGCAAAATCGCTATGGACATTGAGGCCAAACATATGCCTGCAGACGAAAATGGTGTCCGTATCGCCGAGCTCGACGAAAAATCTTACCGCGAAAAGCTCTGGACTCATACACCGCTAACTGATTTTTGGCGCCTTGGGCCAGGTTACGCGAAGCGTCTAGCCAGAATGGGCATCAAAACCATGGGCGACCTAGCGCGATATTCTTTAGTTGGCTCCGAAAAGCTCTACCGAGAATTCGGCATTAATGCTGAGCTCTTAATTGACCATGCGTGGGGCTGGGAGCCAACCGAAATTGCCGATATTAAGAATTATCATACCGACAATCATAGTCTAAGCTCAGGACAAGTTTTAAAAGAACCTTATGAATTCGAAAAAGCGCGTATTGTTCTGCAAGAAATGGCCGATGCGCTAGCTCTCGATTTAGTATCTAAAAAATTATTGGCCGACCAAATCGTCCTAGATGTTGGTTACGATATCGAAAACGTCAGAAAGGCGCAAGGAGAAATCGAAACAGATCGCTATGGTCGCAAAATACCAAAGAGAGCGCATAGATCGGTCAATCTTGACGGCCACACCTCGTCCGGACAAGAAATTACGGCAAAAACGCTAGCATTATTTGATAAAATCACGAATCAAAATTTTACTATTCGACGACTAAATATTGCCGCCAACCATATAATATATGGTGAAAATTTTAAGCCTAAGACCGAGCAACTCAATATGTTTACAGATTACGACTCAATGCAAAAGGGGCGCGAACGCGAAAGGAGACGCCAAAAAGCCATCCTAGCCATCAAGAAAAGATATGGTAAAAATTCAATCATGAATGCAATCAGTTACGAAGAAGGCGCCACAGCACGTGAGCGCAATGGTCAAGTCGGAGGTCACGCCGCATGAAAAACTACGCAGATATAATTAATTTACCACATTATCATGATCCTCAGCGCCCATACATGAGCCGACAGGACCGCGCCGCACAATTCGCCCCATTCAAAGCATTAACTGGCTACGAAGAGGGAATCGAAACCAAAACTAACGCAATCATGGACGACGAATGGCAGATAATCGTGCAAGAAGAAAGCGCATAAAAAATCCCCTCACTAAGAAACGGAGGGGAAGGAGTGCTTTAATGGTGCTTTAAATCATAAAAATAGTAATCATATAGAAATCGTACCGGCACCATAAAGGACCCATTTTCATGAAGTTTGGCAATAATATCGGCAATTGGCATTTTGTCATTATCGTATATTTTCGGAAGAACATTGGTTTCTGGACGATAATATCTCCAGAGCAAATTAAGCTCCTTAGAAGTTAAATGATGTGCGAACATATCATGCATAGAATCACATATATATGATGGAAACTCAGATATGTGTTCATATTGTTCGAAGACAGCATCCGCCGAAATTGATCCAGTACATAAATGGATTGTCAATAAACGCAGAAAACGCGAATATGCGCTTTCATAAAATAGTAACTCGTTAACCGCTAAAAGACCCGTAAGATTCTTTATGGTTGATGCAGGAATTCCGTGAAGCTGTGGGGGCAGACAACCTGTCATATGCCTCTTCCTACATCCTTCAACGACGCTCTTGAAATCCTTATCTCGAAGAGCCATTAAGTCTTTTTTTGACAAATAACCGAGCGATTCAAAAGAATCAAAAGCCCAAATATGTCTCATAAAAACACCTCCTTTTTAATGTGCGATTATAATATTATAATACAAAAAACGTAAAAAATCAAGTAAATGAGGCTCTTGGCAAAGTAAATTTTATGCTATAATAGTGACATTACGCCGACTTAGCTCAGTTGGTAGAGCAACGGTTTTGTAAACCGTAGGTCGTCGGTTCAAGCCCGACAGTCGGCTCCAGTTTTGCGAAGCAAAACCCGAATAGCGATAGCTATTCGGGGATTTTTGTGCCAACAAAAATCCGAGAGCCGACTGCTAGCCGGCAAAGCCGGCGTCCAGTCGCTACCAATAGCCGTGCTATTCGGGGATTTTTGTGCCAAAAAAGACTGCTAGCCGGCAAAGCCGGCGTCCAGTCGCCCACACTACACAATATATAGCGTTCAAAATCAACCAAAACACCCACATCTAGTGTCCAAAAGTCAAATTAAGTCGCAAAAATCACGAATATTACAGAGGTATTGTTGTAATTTTTACATTTTTAACATAATTAGTATTGACGTCCACATTTAGTGTCATATAATAAAACCAAGACACTAAATCTAGAGTCATACTATACAAAATACACGAAATTTGAAATACATTTGAAGGAGGTATATTTCATATGTTCAAGAAAATCGTGAAGCGCGACGGAAAAATCGCTAACTTCAATCCAGAAAAAATTGCCGAAGCAATCGCCAAAGCCGGACTTTCAACTGAAGAGTTCAAAGCTGATCGTGCCAAAGCTTTAGCCGAAAAAGCTATCAAGCGTGCCGAAGAAACCATCACTGCTCGCACCCCAAATGTCGAACAAATCCAAGACATCGTCGAACAAGTTTTGATGGAATCAGCCTTCAAGAAGACTGCACGTGCTTATATTACCTATCGCCAAGAACGTTCCCGTGTCCGCGAAGCCAAATCTGATTTGATGAACGTTTACCGTACAATCTCCCACGCAGACGCCTCAGAAGATTCCGACGTTAAGCGCTCCAACGCCAACGTCGATGGCAACTCCGCCATGGGTAAAATGCTCCAATTCGGCGCCGAAGGCTCAAAAGTCTTCGCCAAGACACTCTTGCTCCGCCCAGAAATTGCCGCCGCTCATGACAATGGCGACATTCACATTCACGACCTAGATTTCTATGCAACCGGTACTCTTACTTGCTGCCAATCCGACCCGCTAAAATTGTTTGAAAACGGTTTCAATACTGGTCACGGCCATCTCCGCACCCCAAACTCAATTGGTTCCTATAGCGCACTCGCAGCCATCCTTCTTCAAGCTAACCAAAATGAGCAACACGGTGGTCAATCTATCCCTAACTTCGACTACGCAATGGCTCCAGGCGTCAATAAATCATTCCGCAAGGCCTTGAAGCGCAACATCGACAAATACAACAAATTTGCCGAAAAATCCATCAGCCTAGAAATTACCGACAAAATTAATTACGGCGATGACAAAGATCTCGCCAAGAAGAAAATTCCAGCAGCGGTCATTGAAGCAACCAACGAAGACGTTGAACGCGAAACCATGCAAGCTATGGAAGCCTTCATCCATAACCTCAACACTATGCACTCTCGCGCAGGCGCTCAGGTCCCATTCACCTCGATCAACTTTGGTACCGATACCACCCCAGCTGGTCGCCTCGTCTCCAAATATCTCCTTGAGGCCACCGCAAATGGTTTAGGTAAAGGTGAAACCCCAATCTTCCCAATCTCAATCTTCAAAGTTAAGGAAGGCGTCAATTACAACCCAGGCGATCCAAACTACGACCTCTTCAAACATTCCATGGAAGTATCCGCCAAGCGTCTCTTCCCGAACTTCTGCTTTATTGATGCACCATACAACCTAAAGTATTACAAACCAGGCGATTATCGCACTGAAATCGCCACCATGGGCTGCCGCACCCGCGTCTTCGCATCGGTCTTCCCAGAATCCGACGGTATCGTCACTGGTCGTGGTAACTTATCCTTCACAACCGTCAACCTCGTCCGCATCGGCATCCGCCACGGTATCGCCACTGGCGAGCTTAAAGAAGCTGACTGGGAAGGTTTCTACCGTGAACTCGACGAAAAAATGGACCTCGTCAAAGACGAACTTTTGGAACGCTTCGAGTTCCAAGCAAACGAACACGTTCGCAACTTCCCATTCTTGATGGGCCAAGGCAACTGGTTCGGCTCTGAGAACCTCAAACCAGACGATACGCTCCGCGACGTAATCAAGCATGGTACACTCTCAATCGGCTTCATCGGCCTCGCTGAAACCCTCGTTGCTATGACTGGCAAACATCACGGCGAAGACGAAGATGCACGCGAGCTCGGCCTCGACATCATCACCCATATGCGTGAAAAATGCGATGCATACTGCAAGAAGTACAAACTCAACTTTTCACTTCTCGCTACCCCAGCCGAAGGTATCGCCGGCCGCTTCACCAAGATTGATCGCAAAGAATTTGGCGAAATCAAGGGCGTCAATGACCGCGAATTCTACACCAACTCATTCCATGTACCTGTTTATTATCCAATTTCCGCCTTCGAGAAAATCGAAATCGAAGCGCCATACCACAACCTCTGTAATGCAGGTCACATCACCTATATCGAGCTTGATGGTGATCCGTCCCAAAACATCGACGCTTTCGAAGCCGTCATTCGCAAAATGCACGATTGTGGCATCGGTTACGGCTCAGTTAACCATCCTGTCGACCGTGATCCAGTCTGTGGCTTCTCAGGTATTATCCCAGGCGAAGTCTGCCCATCCTGCGGCCGCAAAGAAGGCGATGTACCATTTGAACGCCTCCGCCGCATCACCGGCTACCTCGTAGGTTCGCTCGATCGTTGGAACGATGCTAAGAAAGCCGAGGAAAAGGCCCGCGTCAAACACAACGTCGATGGTTGTTACTCCGTAGCAGAAAAAGCCGCACGCGAATCTGCCAAAAAATCATCAAAATCCATGAAGGGTAAGAAATAAATGCAAATCAGACTATCAGGCCCACTAGAGCACGATAGCATTGTCAATGGGAACGGCCTCCGGGCCGTTCTCTGGACCCAAGGCTGCTTTAATCACTGCAAAGGCTGCCAGAATCCTGAATCTTGGGATCCAGAAGGCGGCTTCTTGGCCGATGTTGACGAAATCAAAGAACGTCTCAGCAAATTTAAAGGCCAAGCCGGCATCACTTTTTGTGGCGGCGAACCAACCATTCAGCCTGAAGCCTGCAAAGAAATTGCCGACTTTTGCCACGATGAACTCGGCTGGAACGTTTGGAGCTTCTCGGGCTACACCTACGAGCAACTCAAAGAGCGTGGCGGCGCCACCTGGGAATTCGTTAAATCACTCGACGCTCTAATCGACGGACCATTCATCCTCGAGCAACGCGACATCTCCCTTAAATTCCGCGGCTCACGCAACCAGCGTCTCTTGCATCTCGAGCGCGGAACTGGTAAAATCCTATCACAAGAATAGGAGAAAAATGATTTATCTGGACTACGCAGCTACCGTCCCGGTTTTGCCGGAAGTCGAAAAGGCCATGCAGGAAGCCACTAAACATTTTTTTGCTAACGCGTCGGCACTTCATACTCCCGGCCACCTTGCCATGAATGCAGTCGAAAACGCACGCACGGCCCTGGCGCAGCTAATTAATTGCGAACCAGAAGAAATTATTTTTACCTCCGGCTCAACCGAATCAAACAACACCGTACTGCATATTTTTGAGGGCTACGACGTAGCGATTTCCGAAATCGAACATCATTCAATATTGGAACCAGCCAAAGCCTACGCCAAAAGTGTCACCCCTGTAAAAGTTGACAAAAACGGCAAAGTGTGCTATAAGGAAAAGATAGGGGCAAAAAGCCCAAAACTTTATTCTATCGGCATGGTTAATAACGAACTTGGCACAGTCCAAGATCTAGCTTTTTGGTCTAAAATCGCCCATCAAAACAACGCCTACATCCATTCAGACATGACCCAGGCCCTCGGCAAAATCCCAATCGACGTCAAAGAATTAGACCTTGACTACGCCACCTTCTCCGCCCACAAAATTGGTGGGCCAGTCGGCGTCGGTGCGTTATATGTCAAAAAAAATGCGCCATTTAAGCCATTTTTACTCGGAGGAAACCAAGAAAGCAAACGCCGCGGCGGCACTTATAATGTCGTCGGTATTGCCGGTTTTGGCGCCGCGATCGAATATGTCCACAAAAATCAAACGTGGCAAAAGCTCGAGCAAGATATTAAGCCACTCCGCGACTACCTTGCCGATGAAATTCTCACCAAAATCCCAGGCAGCAGCCTCAATTCCAATCTTGAATCATGTCTACCAAATTTCCTAAATGTCAGTTTTGAAGCGGCCGAAGGCGAATCGATCCAACTTTATCTTGACGCCGAAGGCATCATCGTCTCAACCGGCTCAGCTTGCGCGGCGGGCGACCTCAAGCCATCACACGTCTTAATGGCAACTACAAATGACGCTGAAATCGCACATAGCAGCATCAGATTCTCGCTCGGACTCGACACCACTAAAGCCGAAATTGATGAGGTTATGACGAAATTGCCCGGTATAATCCAAAAGCTTCAAGGAATGAGCACAATCAAAATGAAAGGAGCAAAATGAACGATCAAGCCCCAGACGGCACATGTAACAATCAGCAATGGATCTACACCGACATCGTCAAAGAGCATTTTTTGAATCCACGCAATTTCTTGATGGGCGATGAAAATGCTTTTAAGGCTGACACCATTGGGCTCGTTGGTAACCCAATCTGTGGCGACCAAATGAAAATGTATCTCCAAATCGAAAAGGAAACCATCAAGGATATCAGATGGAAAACTTATGGCTGCGCCTCAGCTATTGCCTCCACCTCAGCCTTGTCAGAGCTCGCCAAGGGCAAAACCCTCGACGAAGCCCTCAGAATCGACGCCAAAGCCATCAATGAATATCTCGGCGGCCTACCGGAACACAAATTCCACTGCAGTATACTAGGCCACGAAGCACTCAAAGATGCAATCGAGAAATATCGTCAAAATAAGGTATAATTAAAGCATGAGAATTACAGTTTTAGGTGCAGGTGCATATGGTTCAGCCCTGGCTCACGTTCTAGAGTTAAACCACCACGAGCCAGTTTTTTATTCCTTAGAATATAATACAACGCTTAAAGATGCGCTTAAGGGAGCGGAAATGCAATTAATCGTTCTACCATCCAAAGCCATTCCTGAGCTCTTGCCTAAACTACCCAAAGATTTGCCCCTAATCGTCGCCAGCAAAGGTATTACCGATCCAAATATGTTCCAAGATTTTGCCGACGTCTTGGCTATTTCCGGTGCCGGCTACGGTGGAGATATCCTCAAACATAAACCAACCAAGCTAACCGCCAGCGACCCACGCATTGATGAAATTTTTGGCACCGATTGGCTCACTTTTGATCATACAAACGATATTAAGGGCATGTTTATCTGTGGTTCGCTCAAAAACATCTACGCCATCGATGCGGGCCGCAAAAATATTAAGCAAAATACAAAAGAATTTGATGACTACATTAAAGAAGTCGCAATAGAATTCAAAGCTATTCTTGAAGCTAATGATGCCAAGCCAGACACATTTGACCTATCTTGCGGTATCGACGACCTACGCCTAACCTGTAATTATCCATCTCGCAACTATGAATTTGGCCAAATTCTCATCATTAATCCAGACTATAAGCCAAAGAAAACCGTCGAAGGCGTCACCGCACTAAAGCGTATTAAAGCCGGCGAGCTCGATATTCCTGAATCGGCAAAAATCATGCAAACAATCATTAAGGAGAGTGAAAAATGGGATTAAACCAAAAACAAAAAGAAGCAGTTGAATACCTTGATGGTCCACTTCTAGTTATCGCCGGGCCAGGCACCGGCAAAACGCAATTGTTGTCTGCCAAGGTGGCCTATATCCTCGAAAATACCGACACCAACCCGGAAAACATCCTCTGTCTCACTTTTACCGATTCCGGCGCCATGAATATGCGCGAACGTCTCAAGTCAATGATTGGCACACGCGATGCTGCCAAGGTTAATATTGGCACCTATCACGCCTTCGGCTCTGATATTTTAGCTCAATACAAAAATTATTCCGATACTTACGACCGCAAGCTCGACAATGCCATCGATGAGGTTAAACAGTACAAAATTATCAAAGATATTCAAGATAAGCTGCCAGGTAGCGATATTTTACGCGGCGACGCTATCAAAGATATTATTAGTACAATTTCTTCAGCCAAATCCGCCAATCTATCCGCCGACGACCTAGCCCTAATTGCCAAGCAGAACGAAGAGGATTCCAAGGCAATCAGCCAATTTGCGACACTCTGCCTGCAAAATATCGTGCCACGCAAATTCGAAGAATCGCTAAATAACGCTTATCTTCCTCTGTACGAAGCCCTAAAACAATACGACGAAATTCCGCCTATCATCAAAAATATCGACCGCTCAATCAAGCAATTAGTAAATGAATTAAAGCGCGCCATTGCGGAGGCGACTGAGACTGGCAAAATCAAGCCACTTTCCAGCTGGAAAGATAGCTTCTTCGAAAAAGACGAGCAGGGCAACTACCGCCTCAAAGATCGTATCGCCAACAAAAAACTCGCCAGCCTAGCCAAAATCATGCAAAAATACGAGGACCATCTCAAAGCAAATGGCCTGTTCGACTTTGACGACATGATCGATGAGGCGATTCGCGCACTCAAAGAAGATACCGGTTTCCGCCTGACGGTTTCCGAACGCTACCAATTTATCATGTTAGATGAATTCCAAGATACCAACCCGTCACAATTCGAATTAATCAGGCTCATTACCGACTACGAAAAACCACAAATTATGGCCGTGGGCGATGACGACCAGGCAATTTACGAATTCCAAGGCGCATCGGCCACTAGTCTTCAGAATTTCCAAGAACACTACAACGCCAAGCCAATCACATTGGTCGAAAATTATCGTAGCACACAAGAAATTCTTGATTTTTCACACTCAATTGTGACCAAAATCGACGACAACACGCGTATTAGCGATAAAATCCTGAACGCCAACCAAACCACACCCGAGACAACCCAAATCGAACGCCACGAATTCATTTCTTCCGACTCCGAATATGCCTTTGTCGCAGATTATATTAGCAAATTAATTAAGCAAGGCGTACCGCAAACCAGTATCGCCATCATCGCACCAAAGCACAAATACTTCCTGCCAATTTTACCATTCCTAAAAAGCCATCTCGAAATTAACATCGCCTACGAGAAAAAAGACAACCTACTTGAAGACGAAAAAATCCATGAACTTTTGACCTTGTCGCGCTTTGTCGACGAAATTGCGCACGAAAAACCAAACCAAACCAGCATACTTGAAATCATGTCCTATCCATTTTGGCAGATTTCACCACTCAATGTCATTAAAACGGTTCAGCGCGCTCACAATGATAAAAAATCGCCACTCGATTATCTTTCCGAATCCGAAGACGAAGGAATTCGCCAAGTCGCGAACTTCATCGCTAATTTGGTCGCAAAATCTTTCGATACACCACTGGAAGTTTTCTTCGATTATCTTATTGGCACGTCTGAGCTCAACGGTTTTCGTTCGCCATTCTTAAGCTATTATTCAAAGCAAAATGAATACCAGACCTTCGAGCTATACGAAAATCTCGCCACCTTGCGTAGCAAATTAAGCAAGCATTTCGACAACATAATGCCGAAGCTTGTCAATCTCATCGAAATGATTGATGATTACGAAGCAGCAACTATGCCAATTTCGAGCACTAGCCCATACCGCGATTCCGAAAACGCAATCCAAATTCTATCCGCACATAAAGCCAAAGGTCTCGAGTTTGAATATGTCTTTTTGATTGCCGCCGATAACACAGCTTGGGGCAAAAGCAAGGGAAACAACAACCTCCTCAGTTTACCAAAGAACCTCATCCAAATTCGTCACACCGGCGTAACCAACGGTGAACGCATCCGTTTACTTTATGTTGCCGCTACGCGCGCAAAAAGACATCTGATTATCACTAATGCACTCAAAGATTTTAATGGCAAATCGCCAGAGCGCCTCGAATATTTCGCCGAATACAGCGACAAGGACGAAAAAGGTAATCCAATTGTCATCAATCCATCATTGCCGGCGCGCATCGTCACCTGCCATTACCAAGAGCAACCAGCAGCAAAAGTAACCGAAAACGTCCGCAACTGGCTTAATGCCTACATTACGCCATCTCCAGATATGCGCGCAATCTACAAAGAACGAGTCGAAAATCTTAAGTTATCGGCCACAGCACTCACTAGCTTCATCGATATTGCATACGCTGGCCCAGAGGCTTTCTTTAAGCGCACCGTACTAAGGGCGCCAAATGAACCAGCCAACGAATCGCTCGTCTATGGTGATCTTGTCCACAAAACCTACGAAAAAATAACCAACGAGCATATCACCAATGAAGAGGCAATCGATTTCTTCCTCACTGAGCTCACCAAAGCCGAAATTCAACCAGAAATTCTCCAAAAACTGCGCGAAAAAGGCGTCAAGGATCTCGAAATTTCACTCAAAGCATTCCGCAATATTCTTGATAACGGCAAGGCTGAAGTCGATTTGGCCCCAGATAAGATTACAATCGACGGCATCCCAATTTTGGGCAAAATCGACCATATCGTTATTGACGAAGCAAACAAAACGGTTGAAGTCTACGACTTCAAGACTAGCGGTTTCCATGCTGAAAAATGGAGCAGCCAGCCAACGCTTTACAAATACATGCTCCAGCTCGGCTTCTATAAGCTATTGTTGAATCATTCGCCAAAATATAGCAAATATCGTGTCGAACGCGGCCACATTCTCTTCGTCACACCAGATAAAGACGAAGAAGTACACGATAAGGTCTACGATTTTACCGAACAAGATGAAAAAGAACTAATCGATCTAATTAAGGCAGTCTACAAGCAAATGCACACGCTTGCATTTCTTGATGACCCAGAACTTCTTATTCCGGCCGATCAGAATCGCGGCATTAAGGATATCCGCCAATTTATAGAGAAACTATTGACAAAATAAACCAGACATGCTATAATCAAAAGATAGGGTAAATTAAAAAATTGTTCAAGAAATCCAAAAAAAAAGGGGGTGATATGGATGACATGGACCTGTAATTTATGCGGCAAAGTTTGCTGCACAGAATTGGAATATAAATTGCACGTATGCGCAGGCAAGAGAACTGAAAAATGCCCCGCATGCAACGGTACAGGAAAGGTTTACCAGACCTTCGGACCGGCAGTTTCTTGCCCGACATGTGGAGGCAAAGGCGTAAAAGCATACTAGAATTTACCCCGGGGAGCAAAATTGCTCCCTTTTTTATTTACAATTTATCAAATCTATGCTAAAATAGTCCTTAATTATGGCAAAAAAGAATAATACTAAACGCAAACTCGTTGGTCTCGTCTCTGAGGAATCCGGCGTTCGTGCTTATTACACCAAGAAGAATACGATGAATACCCCTGATAAGCTTAGCTTAAAGAAGTACGATCCAGTTCTTCGCAAACACGTCGTCTTCACTGAAACCAAGAAAAATCTTGGCCGCAACGAAGTCAAGGAAAAGAAGCACTAAAAAAAATAAGCCCCACGCGGGCTTATTTTTGTGTTATAATAAAAACACGCTAGGGGCGTAGTACAACGGTTAGTATAGCGGTCTCCAAAACCGTAGATATGAGTTCGATTCTTGTCGCCCCTGCCACATTACCTCAAAAAGAGGTATTTTTTATTGGCATAAACAGATAATCTATGCTACAATTAAGACATTATGGAAGGTAAACAAAATCAGCCACGCGCACTCCTGGTCTTTGGTGCACCATGCAGTGGCAAAACAACATTCGCGAACAAGTTCGCAAAACGCTTTAATATCGCTTTCTTCGATCTTGAAGAGTTTAAGGCCAAAAATAATCTCAATCAAAAACAAATTCTAGCCGTCGTAGAGCAACTCGCCAAGACCAAGCAAGATATCCTCATTGAGGGCTGCATTAACACTGAAAAAGAGCGCGAAGAAATGCGCCGCATTTTGCGCCCTGCTGGCTACCAGGTATCAACCATCTGGATTCAAACCGACGTTGCCACTATTCGTACTCGCCTCAAAGCCAAGTACAAGACTGTCGCCAAGGCTAAAGAAGTCTTCGACACCACCGTGCCAACGTTTGAAGCACCATCAGAGATCGAAACCCCAATCATTCTCTCCGGCAAACATACATTCGAAACCCAACTTCGCCACATCTTATCAGCTCTAGCTTAATCTAGCGAAACAATGATCTTAAACGACAAAGAATTTGGCGAAGTAGTCGTTCGCAAGAGCCCACTCGCACGCAGTGTTCGTTTTTCGATTGCTACGTCTGGGCGCCTACAAATGTCAGTGCCAAGCATGACATCAGATTTTTTAATCAAACGATTCTTAAATCTTAACCGCGAAAATATCCGCCAAAATCTCCCCACCAAAGACCCAAAGACTCAGCGCGCGCGAGATTATCAGAAAAAAGTCTTAATGAAAAAAGCCAAGGAATACCTTCCTTACCGCCTCGAATATCTCGCCAAATTATACGGCTACGAATACGAAAAATGCCGACTTTCTCATGCCGGCACACGCTGGGGTAGTTGCTCATCCAACCGCACCATTTCACTCAACATTGCCCTAATGAAAATGCCCGAATCACTCCGTGACTACGTCATTATGCACGAATTAGCACACCTCAATCACATGGACCATTCCGCTGCATTTTGGGCCGAAGTCGCAAAACACGACCCAAAATACAAGGAGCATCGCCAATTAATTAAGAATTACAATCCAGAAATTTAGATTTCGTAAGCAAACAAAAGCGTACGATGAGTTGCATCGCCGTTACCAAGCGAAGAACCAGCACAAGTCATAAGGGAGATTGAATATTGCACACCATGCCAACGAGCAGAAGCAATATCGCCCATGGCCTTAGCGAGAGAATCGTCTTTCACAACATACGGATCAACCAAAGCGACCCTATAAGTATGATTATAACCATTCAAATTGATCGTAAAAGTTGAACCAACTGGCAAATTTGCGAGACCGCCAAAAACGGAAGAATGGTTATGGGCATAGTAGAATACACCATTATATCTACCATGAACATAGCGAGCCACGTCGTAATCAGGGGTCCAGCTAGTCGAATCGGAGGTTACAACATTAAGTGTGCGCCCCATAATCGAAATATAATTTTGACGAGGAGCAACATCATTATTTGAAGCATAAGAATAAGTTGGCGCGTAATATGCAGGAGCAGTAAATTCAAAACTATCAGCGATTTCCGTCGTTTCATCTTGAATTTGATCCATATTTGCCATCAAAGCGTCATCAAAAGCAAACTCTGCTTTATCTGGAATTGCTGAGGTAGCAAAATTCTGACCGATTACAGGGGCCAAGAGGATTAGAATTAAAATTATACAAAAATACCACGGATTTTTACCTCCGTGGCCAAAATTAGCCTTCATACTTATCTCCCAATCAAGTATTGCATATATTATAGCACAAAAACCATAAAAAGTAAAGGGTTTTCAGCTAAAATACTCATGCTATAATAAAATCAAAGGAGTTATATGGGAGTTAATAATAAGCGCACGCGCTCTGTTATTTCTACAGTTTATGCGATGTTTTTTGCGATTTACCTCGCAATTGGTTTTCAACCAGCCGATACAACCAATTACAACATCACCTCTACTCTGCAAATTCCCGAAATTGCCCTCGCCTCGGATGTGGCTGAGCTAGAGCTCGAAGGCCGACAGCTCGCCACTCCGGCCAAAATCGTCGGTTCATATTCTGTCAAAAAGAATAAAACCCTCCTGATTGGTCATTCCACGACAATTTTCAAAAATCTCCATTACCTCGCAGGTGGAGATCGCATTGTCTACGGTGGTGAGATATACAGGATAACAGATATAAAGACGGTCAAAAAATCCGCAGTGAATATGGCCGAACTCCTTGAAGCGAGCGAGCAAAAAACCATCGTTTTGATGACTTGCGCTGGCGACAAAATTGGCGCCACCGATGCCACACATCGTCTCTTAATTACTGCAGAAATCATCTAAAAAAGGAGGAAAAATGGAACTAAAAGGCACCCAGACCGAGAAAAATCTCAAAGCCGCATTCGCCGGCGAATCAGAGGCGCGCAATAAATACACTTATTTTGCATCAAAAGCCAAAAAAGATGGCTATGAACAAATCGCCGCTATCTTCGAAGAAACCGCCAATAATGAGCGTGAACACGCCAAAATGTGGTTCAAGATCCTCGAAGGTGGTGAGGTCAAATCAACCGAAGCCAATCTTGCCGCCGCCGCCGATGGCGAAAATTACGAATGGACCGACATGTATAATGATTTTGCTCAAACCGCACGCGCAGAAGGTTTCGAAGAAATTGCCAAGAAATTCGAAGGTGTAGCAAAAATCGAAAAAGAACATGAAGCCCGCTATCGCAAATTACTCAAGAATATCGAAGACAAAAAGGTCTTTTCTGATGACAATGACACAATTTGGGTCTGCCGCAACTGCGGACACGTCGTTATTGGCAAATATGCACCCGAAATCTGCCCAGTTTGCTCGCACCCACAATCCTACTTCGAGCGAAAAGCAAACAACTTTTAATCTAGCCAAAAGACCGGCGTCATTCGCCGGTTTTTTGTTGGATTTTGTTATTTTTTGGCTCATAACCCTTCAAAAAATGTGCCCTCAAGCTCCCAGCGTCTCAAAAAAGGGAATTTTGCACCAAAAAGGCTTTACAGTAAGCATAAGCATAATGTATAATAAAGAAAAGGAGTATTTTTAATGCCAACCGCAAAGAAAACAACCGCCAAAAAGACTACAGCCAAAAAACCGGCCGCCAAAGCAGCCGCAAAGCCAGCCGTCAAGAAAACAGTAGCAAAAACCAGCGTAAGCAAGGCTCCAAAAGCCAAGCAAGAAGCTCGCGTCAACAAGACGTTCACAATCGGTATGCTCGTACTATTAGCTGGTATTCTCACACTTGTTTGTATTGGTGCAATCTTTAAGGCTATCAATAAATAATCAAAAACTCCCCCTCCGGGGAGTTTTTTGTTCCAATAAAAACTTTTCGGGAACGCTATGTTCCGCTTTTGCTTCGCAACTGTCGCGGAAGGATAGGGATCTCTTCCGCTCCGCTTTTGCTTCGAAACTGTCGCGGAAGGATAGGGATCTCTTCCGCTCCGCTTTTGCTTCGCAACTGTCGCGGAAGGATAGGGATCTCTTCCGCTCCGCTTTTGCTTCGCAACTGTCGCGGAAGGATAGGGATCTCTTCCGCTCCGCTTTTGCTTCGCAAAAGCTGCCAGCTTCGCTGGCGCCAAGTTTAGGTCACAAAAAAATATGAGAGCAAGCTCTCTATTTTTTTGTTCCTAAACTTGGCTGGAGCGGAAGGATTCGAACCCTCGCATGGTGGGACCAGAACCCACTGCCTTACCACTTGGCGACGCTCCAATATGTGCTTATTTTAGCACAAACTCGCAAAATAAACAAATTCGGCAAAGCATCAACATTACACGCCAAAAGTCAAAACGCACGTGGTATAATCAAAGTATTATGTCTGAAAAGAAAGTTTTTACCCAAAAAGAGCTTGAAACTCTTAATCCAGAGACAATCATCAAGAAAATACAAGAAGAGAATTACTCCTTACTTAAATCCCTCGGAGGCGAAAAATTGCGCAAAGAAATGGTGCCAGTCGGCAAAATTTGCCACGCAACCGTCAACCATTTTTACAAAGGCATCAAGAAGGATGACGAGAAGATTGGGATCGAAAAAGCAAAGAAAAACATCGTCAAAACCCTTAAGCGCCTATCGCCAGCCGAGTACAACAAAGATGATTTTCCGCATAATTCCAAAAATGGCCTTGTAATCGGCTTTAATCATCCAAGCCTCGGCGAAGTTTTGCGCATTCTTATGATGAAGGTAGATATCATGGGTGATAAACCAATGCTTTTCCCGGTTAACTTGCCGTGGTACGAATCAATTGCCAAAGATTACCAGCGCCTCAAGAAGTTAGGCATCATTATTACGCCGACCATCACTCCTTCCACTTGGAAAAAACTCAATATTACCGAAGGTCACGAGCTATTCGAGACCGCCTCAAAGCTCAAAAAGAGCCTCCGCAACATCTATACCGATTTGTCGCACGAAACCATCAAAAAAGGCGGCATCATCGCCATTGCTCCTTCGGCCACACGTCAACGCACCGTTTTTAAGACGAAGGGCATTTTCGATAAAAAGGAAGACATTATTCCAACCATGTCGGTACTAGCGCTCAAACTTTACACCGATCCAGACATGAACTGCAGCTTTATGCCAATCGCCGTTTTGCCACCAAAAAAGTTCAAAAAAGGCCTCAACCTCTTCAAAAAATACAATCTTATCGCCTGCGAAGAGATGTCTGCCGATTATATCCGCAAGACTTATTTCAAAACCAAAAATCCAACTCGCCTCGAGAACTTCGACTACGATTTTCACAAACGCATCGCCGATAAACTACCGAAAGAATTCTGGTATTAAAACTCAGAAGCTAGACCAAAAGGCATCAAAAGTGACCCGTAAAATGGGTCACTTTTTTAGCAAAACCCTTTACAAAACTCTTTTCACAAGCTATAATATTGACAAGTCTGGTAACAGACTTTTTTTAATACAGGAGTTATATATGGCCAAAGCGAAAATTACTCGCATCAAAGCTAACGACTCTGCAAAAACCGATTCAAAGGCCGAAGAACCGGTCATTACTCGGAAAAAAGTCGTAGTAAAAGACAAAAAATTGGAAAAAACCAACAAAAAAGAAGCTAAAAAGGCCGAAAAAGCCGCCAAAAAAGCTGAGAAAGCCAAAGAGGGCAAGAAAACTTTCATCCTCTTTCGCCCATTCTGCGCATTTGGTCGCTATATCCGCGATTCATGGCGCGAAATTCGCCAAGTTCGCTGGCCAAATCGTAAAGCAACCTGGAAAATGGTGCTCGCAGTTATAATCTACACTGCAATCATCGTCGTAGTCATCATGTTGCTCGATATGTTATTTAACTTTTTATCAAGTAATTTACTAGTCAACAAATAAGGAGAGAAAAATGGCAGTAAACCGTTATGATAGCACCCGCGCATGGTACGCAATTTCCACCTACAGCGGATACGAAGACAAGGTTGCAGATTCAATCAATCAACGTGTCGGCAGTGTCGACATGGCCGGTAAAATTTTCGAAGCAATCGTGCCAAAAGAGAAACAAATTGAAATTAAAAATGGCAAGCGCAAAGTTGTCGACCGCAAAATTCTTCAAGGCTACGTCCTTGTTGAAATGAAGCTTTCAGATGAAACCTGGTACATCATCCGCAACACCCCAGGCGTCACCGGCTTCATCGGCACCGGCACCCAGCCTACCCCTGTATCAGAAAAAGAAATTACCAAAATCAAGAAACGCATGGGCGTTGAAGATCCAAAATTCTCCGTCAAATACGAAGTTGGTGAAGTCGTCTCTATCACCGATGGTCCATTCAAGGGCTTCGACGGAACCGTTTCCGAAATCGATACCGCCAAAGGCAAACTCAAAGTCATGGTTTCTATGTTTGGTCGCGAAACACCAGTCGAACTCGACGCTCTCCAAGTTAAGCAGCTAAGCTAAGCATTGTAATTTTTCCAAAACTATGGTAAAATAAACCACAGTTACGCACAATTATTAATCTAAATCAAGGATATCTATGGCAGAAAAGAAAGTTATCGGAAACCTCAAACTCCGTATCCCTGGTGGCAAAGCCACAGCAGGACCTCCGGTTGGTTCAACCCTAGGTCAATGGGGACTTAACATGATGGATTTCATCAACCCATTCAACGAAAAGACCAAAGATTTCATGGGCAAGAACGTTATCGTTCATATCCGTGTTTTCGAAGATCGTACGTTTGATTGGAAATGTCTCGGACAACCAGTTGATGATCTCATCCGTGAAGCAATCAAACTCGAAAAAGGCTCTGGCCGTCCAAACACCGAAAAAGTTGGCAAAATCACCAAAGCCCAAATCGAAGAAATCGCTCAAAAGAAGATGGAACAACTCAACGCCGTTGATCTCGAGGGTGCAGCCAAAGTTGTCGCTGGTACCGCTCGCTCAATGGGTGTCGAAGTCGTCGACTAATTAAGCAAAATTAAAGACAATCAGGAAACTGGTTGTCTTTTTTTCTGTAAAACCACAAAAAATAGCCAAAAGCATATTGACAAAAAAGCCATTATGGTGTATAATTAAAAGATGGGGCGCATTTAGAGGCTCCAAAAAAATGAAAGGAGGATAATGATTGTATGGCATCATTATTCCTCGCAATTTTTCTATCCACGGTTAGTGTGGCGACGCCATATACAGGACAATATGCGCCGTCTCCACCAAACGTTCTCTACATGAGCAGAGAATGTCAAATGCCGAGGATGTACTATTATCCACGATCGGGAACAAATCCAGAGTGGTATGTACCGGAAATGAATGAGGACCGAATAGGTTTTTATGGCACCTTCAAAATTCGAGGTATCAAAATGGTTGAAAATTGCTTCTACAGCAATAACAACCAGGTAGTAAAAGATATATCGAACGAAGAAAATGCCGCAGCGGTCTTCTTTCTAAATGGAGACCAAAGAGTTCTTTTCATAACAGATCATGTGAAACAAGGTTATGGAAATCTCTATAAGGTTAATCCTGGTATCGATGCCACTCTTACTACAGCGGACGGAAAAACGTGTAGTTATGTATGTATTCGCAAGGACGAAGACGGAATTAACGATGACAGCATCAAGTTTTCGAACGGCACGAACGTACTAAACCATGTACCAAATGGTAGCATAGTGCTCTACACATGTAATCACGATGCAAAAGAAGCTGAGAAAGGCCATATTACCATACTGGTCTTCGTCAAGAAGGTCGACCTTCGTAGACAATTTCGACGGTTTCTAATGCTGGTGTCCTGAGACTCAGGGGGCGGCTCATTTGTCGCTCCCTTTTTCATGCCAAAAATCTTGCCAAAACGTCAAAAAATTGATATAATAACATCATTATTAATTCATGTTGGAAGGGATAACCCCGCTATTACCACAGAAAGGATTTCACATGGCTGAAGAAGAAGCCAAAAATCTCGAAACTCCAGTTGTCGAAGAAACCGTCGAAACTGAAGAAAAATATGCCAAATCAGGCAAAAAGTCAAAAAAGCACATCGAAGAAGTCAAGGCTGAAGAAGAACGCCAAGAGCGCAAAGCTGAGCGTGCTGCCGAAGACAAAGCTGCTGCCGAAAAACCAAAGGGAGCAAAGCCTGTTACTCGCCCACTCATCGAACGCCGTGGCAAAGCTTACCAAGCAAAAGCTAAACTAGTCGAAAAAGGCAAAGTTTACGGCCTCAAAAAAGCTATCGAAAAAGCTATCGAAACCAACCCAGCCAAATTTGACGCATCTGTCGAAGCACACGTCCGCCTCGGTGTCGATCCACGCCAAGCCGACCAAAACATTCGCACCACCATCGTTCTTCCAAACGGTAACGGTAAGACTGTTCGCGTCGCCGTCTTCGCCCCACTTGATGTTTGCAAAGCCGCCAAAGCTGCTGGTGCCGACATTGCCGAAGATGAAGAATTCTTGAAACAACTCGAAAAAGGCGTCATTGATTTCGACGTTCTTATCTCAACCCCAGCCTACATGCCAAAACTTGGTAAATTCGCACGTCTCCTTGGTCCAAAAGGTCTCATGCCAAATCCAAAAGCCGGCACTGTTACTATGGATGTTGAAAAAGCCGTTAAAGAATCAAAGGCTGGTAAAGTTGAATATCGCGTCGATAAGCAATCAATCGTTCATATCGGCTTCGGTAAAGTTTCCTTTGGCACAGACAAGCTTCTCGAGAACGCTAACACCTTCTTTGATAGCTTGAAAGCTCAAAAGCCAGCTTCACTCAAAGGCACCTATGTCAAATCAGTCTTCATTACGACTACCATGGGTCCATCAATCTCTGTCGAGAATCTTTACAACTAATTAAATAGTTAAAAATAACTCCCCATTGCGGGAGTTATTTTTTGTCTTTTTCTGTTATATTTTTTCCGAGAAAAAATAACTCCCATTTACGGGAGTTATTTCTTTGTATTATCTTTTATCTTCTTTTTTGGAGAGAATCTTGCGGATAACGAGACAAATAATAATCAAGAGAAGAATTAGCCAGAGCCACCAGAACGAGCAGAGAACGTTTGTAAATTCTTTCTTGTCGGAAGAAGCGTCAGATTTTTCCGTGTTTGGAATCTCGACTTTCTCATCATCATCGTCTAGAGAGTCCTGCGTGCCATTTGGATCATCGGTTGGTTTTTGTTCTTCAGATTCATCAGGATTATCGCCTTCGGCGCCTTCGTTATTGTAGTTATCGCCCTCGTTACCATTGTAATAATCGTCACCATTGTCGCTATTATCACCATTATTGTTGTCGTCGTTGTCACCGTTGTCGTCGTTGTCACCACTGTTGCCACCGTTGTCATCGTCATCAGCATCATCGTCGTCATCATCGTTGCCATCATCAACATCATCGTCGTCGTCATCATCATCGTCGTCATTGTCGTCATCATCATCATCACCATCATCAGTATTGTCATCATCATCGTCGTCGTCATTGTCGTCGTCATCGTCATCATCATCATCGTCGTCATCATCATCGTCGTCATCATCATCATCATCGTCATCATCATCATCATCGTCATCATCATCGTCATCGTCGTCATCATCATCATCATCATCATCATCCTCTATTTCATTGAGTTCCAAGATTGAATAGGAACCCCAGAAGTTAAAGGAGGAGTCGTACTCTTGCAAATCGGCATCCAAATTGGTCCTGCCACTATCGACAAATTCGTATGAATCCGCAGTCATTACTGATGAGTCGATGGTAATTGCGTCATGATGCTCACCATCGTCAGTGAAGATACCAACAAGACTTCTGCCTTCACCAAAGGTAATTGGTGAATTAAGGATAAAGGATGTAGATTCGGTAGAAATAGCGTCAAGTAAGATTCCATAGGCTGCATTTTCGATAGTAACGTCTCCACTATTGACCAAAATCCTTGAATCAAAGAGAGAGAAGAAGCCAGCAGACAACACCGGATCACTCAAATTGATTACAATCTCACCGCCAGAAATATTTATATTAGAGTTATAAACTGCTCTTAGACCACAGCCACCCTTAGCATCCGAGAGAATATTAATTTTACCACCAAGAATATTCAAAGCGCCTCCATTAGCAACCGTAATGCCACAGGATTCCTCCATGCCATATTCGATTGTAAATTCGCCATTATAGATATTTGCCACAGTAGAATCGGATTGAATCATAAAACCAGTGAATGAGAATGAATCATCGCCAGCAACGATATTATAAATACCGCCATAGAAGTTTAATTGATTTTCTTCGTAAGAAAGGCTGATAAAGTCATAATTGGTCGAGATATCATAATTACCATCGTAGAAATCAACTTTAGCACCGGCGGCGCCAGTATAAAGGAAGTCGTAAACAGCACCATCAAGATGAAAATCACCATCATAGATAACGAGTGAACCGCTGCCAATAATAAAGACATCATCGACATTAGTAGCATTGTAATAACCGTCATAAATCTGTATGTCAGCGTCGTCAGTCTCGGTCACAAACATTGCACCCTGATATGCAGAATCACTCGTGTAGTTGAAACTACCATCATTGATAAGTATATCGCCGCGGGAATAGAACAGAATACTGCTACTAATGTATCCATCAGAAGCATAATCGATGAAAGAATCAAATGGAATGTAATTATCTTGAATTCCATCAACGTAGAATTCGCCGCCATCAATCGTCAACGTACTATCATCATCAATCACGAATGCTGCAGGTGTATAGGCAAAGTCATCAAACCTAAAGGCACCGGAGCTAATAGCTAAGCTGCCATCTTTTACGCCAAATGCGTGGCTTGTATAATATCTATCTTCATACGTATCACCAAAATCATAATAATCAAATGAAAGGGAAGCATCCCCGATTGCAGCAATTGCTACAGGTGAATTGTAAAAGTCCATACTGCCATGGATATGGTTTTCACCATAAAGTTCGATATTAACTTCGCTATTATAGGAGATGAAACGACCGGTTACGTCACAACTATCCATTACGAGAGTATAAGTGCCTTGATCCCATGCCATGCAAGAGTAACGGTCAATTAATTCTGGATCATCTTCAAGGAAATACGTATCGGGATCAGCAAAATTGACCAATTCAACTACATAATC
This sequence comes from Candidatus Nanosyncoccus sp., assembly GCA_045642865.1. Classification (GTDB taxonomy): domain Bacteria; phylum Patescibacteriota; class Saccharimonadia; order Saccharimonadales; family Saccharimonadaceae; genus Nanosyncoccus. Next base: position 6,096 of record JAZUJS010000021.1, on the reverse strand, counting down.
TGGTTTTTCGGGCTCAACCTCTCTGAACTCCATAATCATATAATCACCAAGATCGGCAAGCAAATCATTTTCGGCCAAATCATCATCGGAACTGCGCCTACCGCTATCAAAGAATTCATATGAGCCCTCAGCCATGACAGCCGAATCAATATAAAATACATCAGAACTGGTGCCAAATGGTCCAATAATTGCTGCAAAGCTACGTTCAACATCGTATGAAATTGGAGCATAAAGATTAATATTTGAATCGTAGCCCGAACGGACGAATTCATCGGTCAAAAGAGCATAAGCAGCGCCCCAAACATAGACATCACTAGTATAAATCGAGATACCAGAATCATAGAATGCATAAAGACCAGCCGACATTGACGAATCGTTCAATGTAATTTGCAATTCGCCACCATTGACATTAACTTCAGCACCAACGATAGCACCAATTCCGGAACCGCTCATGCCGGAAATGTTTATATAAAACAAGCCGCCCTCAATATTTAAGGTGAAGTAATTGGCGACATTCATACCACTCGAGTAGTCATTGCTGGAATCAATATAGAACTCACCGTCGTAAATATTCGCCTCACCTTCGCTAGACTGGAACGAAAAACCGGCAAAATAGGAGGAATCTTCATTGGCTTCGATGTAGAAGTAACCACCATAAATATTCAAAACAGAATTATCGCCGGACAAATAAATGAAATCGTAATCAGTATTAGAATAGTACGAACCACCATAGAAATCTATTTGCGCATCCTGATCGGTGGCATATAGAAAATCATAAGTTTTACCATAAACATGGAACTCACCATCATTTGAAATAAATGTACCTCGACCAACAATAAACACATCGTCAGCGTTTTGTACATCAAAGTAGCCACCATTAATCGTTATATATGAATCCTCCGATTCGATAACAAGTACCGTACCGGTATATTCTGAACCACTATCGTAGACGAAAGTGCCATCATTAATCTCTGCGCCGCTGCGTGCATAGAAGAGAATATTCTGACCAACGTATCCATATTCACCATAATATACATAGTCATCATAGTTCGTCTCGCTAGAGTTGGTGCCATCTACATAAAATTCGCCACCATCAATCGTCAACAAACCACCATCAATAACAAACATTGCTGGAGAATATTTAACGTTTTCAAAGGTAAAAATACCAGAACTAATAGTCAAATCACCATTCTTAACACCAAAAGCATGGCTTACATACGAATCATAATTAAAGTTATAGTCACCAAAATCATAAAAGCTAAATGAAAGCGAACCAGCATCAACAGCATCAATGGAGACATGTGAATTAGTAAAGTCCATCGTACCATTAATATGATTTTCGCCAATCAAGAGAATATTTACTGGACCATTTCGTGAAATAAACTTACCAGTAATATCACAACTATCCATCGTGAGAGTATCTGTATCTTCATCCCAAGACATACAAGAGTATTCCTCAAGCAAATCGGAATCTTCTTCGAGGAAATATACATTCGGGTCTTGGTAGTCAACAAGTTTAATGTAACCACTATAATCGCGATCATCTTCATTATTGCCATCATCATCGTCGTCATCATCATCGACGATTACATCATCGTCGAATGGCTCATCAGTAAATCCTTCCGCCCATTCAGGAATAATAAGCGTCACTGGGGCTGTAGGATCGGATTCGAGACTGTTATCGTATAGCTTTGAAACGGTATAATATTGTGCATTTGAAGACTCGCGAGCATTAAGGAGCAAAGAGACATCAGAATCAAAACCAGCATTATCGCGACTGAATGTGGCGGTTTCCAACACCAACCATTCAGGAAGTGAGAATGCATTTACACCAATTATATGATCCGGATATTCAAGGCCAGGAACTTCAAAATCAGACACCTCAGCAAACGCATACGATCTGGTACGAATTGTAATATTTTCATTAAGTGTAACTGATGCATGAGAGTAAATGGTCTCACCACCATTATAGAAATATCCTACTTCAAAACCATAGTCCGAATCATTCACAAAGAAAGTACGTGAGTCAGAATAAAAACTGCTCGCATCCTCAAGTGAGGCAACTCTTGTCCTGTCGCCACGAAAATCAATGTAGACCGAACCATAAGAGTCACGTTCAAAATATCGAGCATCGTCACCCAAGTAAAATGCTGCTACATCATCATAATTTGAATATATTTTTAGATTAGAATCCCCGTTGTCGATATGAGAGTTACCAGAAAGATAAAATGCGATAGCGCCATCAGCTTGAAGGTAGATCGTAACATCATTAGTAACACCTTCGCCAAGCCTCAATCTTTCATTAAATCTAATCATGCTATCTACATGACCGTTTTGGCAAGAAATAAAATTATTCGTCACACCAGCAACGATATCGATACCCCCGAAATACAACCTACAAATCGGTGTTTCGCCGACATAATCCAGAAAATATGAAGTATTATCAAGGCGGATAATCGGACTATAAAATGACTGATTAACTACTTTATTCCCACGGAAAAATGCATCAGCATTATTCATATTAATATGCGTATCATAAATCGTCATAGATGGACCAGCCGCACTATCGTCGGTTTGAAACATCGTGTAATATCCATCAATATTAGCGGAGAAATTAGAATATATACTAAAACTGTGTAGGGTGCCCATAAAAATGACAGCATTATTGTAACCAGAAAGAGACTCATCATATTCAAATGATTCATCCTCGGGAGTTGAAGCGTTATCAACACCATCAACTTCAATATGGATACCTGTAGTGTTTGCATTAAGATCAAAAACACCACTCATTACGAACAGGGATTTGTATTTGGAGTTATTAAATTCAAAAACCAGGTTTGCACCCGATTCCGTTTTTATGTTACCGTTAAGAACACCTACGGCGTGGCTAACAATCGTCTCGCCCTCGACATAACCAGAATAAGAAAAGCTAAGTTTACCATCACCGCCAAAAGTAAGAGAGCCATTCGGTGATTCGATATAACCATGAAGATAATTATCCCCATGAATAATTATCCTGGCGCCGTTAGTAACATATAAACCGCCGTCGATTCTGCCACAGTTATTAAAAACAATTTCGTAGGCATAAGAAGAGCTTTGCGTAATACAAGAATAACCACCATTATTAAATACATTATCATTCAGAAGAACTATTTTTTCCAAATCACCTGCAGCGTACGCATCACCCCCAAAAAATAGGAAGAATGCAAAGGAAAAAACCGTTGCGAAAAAAGTTAATATTCTTTTTTTCATATAAATAACTCCACTTTTCTATAAATAACTATAAACGAAATGTTTTTAAAAAACAATATAGTTTTTATGTTAAAATCGAATTATGGAAAACTACGAAATAATTTTAGCGCTCATTCTTGGCGCATTTGTCTGCCTTTTTGGCTACAAGCTTAAAAAACTAGTGTTCTTTATTGCTTGGTTCTTAATCGGCTATACACTCATGGCTAAACTCATGCCACTTATGATTAGCAATCTACCGTTCGTGGCCGAATCCGAGCTTTGGCAAAATCTCTTGCCAATCGCCGGCGGCTTATTGTTATCATTGCTTGGTTTCTCGATCGAGAAACTCTGCGTGGCTTTACTTTGCTTCTTCACCGTTATTACGATTGGCGTTACACAGTTCGGAACCGGAATTGAAACTATTCTGATTTCCGCTCTTATCGGCGTCTTTGCTGGCGCCTTGGCTGTCCGCATGATGAAACCAGCCATCATTCTAGTCACATCCTTCTCTGGTGCAACAGTCGTCGCGGACGCATTATTATCATTACTTACTAGTTTAAGTTATGGCACATATTATTTACCATTCTTAATTGGCATTACGGTCATTGGTGCCATCTTCCAATTCTGCAATACAAAACATATCGCCTAGCAACAAAAAAATAGTTGGCCTCATGACCAACTATTTTTTATTCATGATGATATTTACCACCAATGCAAATCTCTTGGGCACGATAAATCTGTTCCGTCACCATTAAGCGAAAAAGCATGTGAGGGAACACAAGACGCGAAAAAGACCACAAGAAGTTAGCCTTGGCACGAATTTCGTCTGTAAAACCAAAAGCGCCACCAATAATAATTACAACATTGCGCCCAACCACAAAATTTTTCTCAATCATTTCAGCTAACTCCGGGGAACTATAATTCTTGCCCCGTTCATCACAAATTATGACGTAATCTTGCCAAGTAAATGGCCATTTTTCGAGCAAAGCAAGTAATTTTTCCTCATCATAAATTTCCCATTTAATGTCAAATGGTTTTTTGAGGCGTTTTTCATACTCGGAAATTCCTTCAAGCGCCCAACCTGAAGTCTTTTTTCCGCCAGCAATTATTCTAATCATATCTATATTTTAGCATAAAAAAGGCCGGACAAAGTCCAGCCTTAAACTTTTGATTGTTAGCGAATTGCATCCAAATAATTCTGATAGATGCATGTGTAGGTCCTTAATTGATCGGTCAAAAATAAGCAATCGTCAAGATATGCAGAATCACTCAATCCCAGTTTACATGTATTTGGAATTAAGTAGTGTGCATTTTCAATTACATTAGAGACGATTGTATCTCGCTTGTGTACATACATCGTACGCAGGTTATCAATGCGGTCCAAATCCTTAATAATCAAAGCCTGGGGACACAGTACCAAGGCTTCAAAATATTCATGACGTACAATTACATCGTCATCAATACCATCAGGGTTCTTCGCGGTTAATAAATCCACGAGATCAATGACCTTATCAGGAAAAGGTAAATTATCTTTTCTGACACCAGCGAAATCCTCAATTACATCATGAAGGAGCGCTGCCGCATACATATTGTCATCCAATCTAAAGGCTTTTAGGTCGATAAGGCCATTTGCTACATTAATTGGATGAATAATTGCGTCAAGCCCTAGATATTTGCGAGGAGAAGTAGTCTTATATAATTCACAAATATAATCATACGCCTTCTGCGCAATCATCAAACCATTCTTCTGTAAATGAGGTAGTAATAACTCTTTCGCATATTGAACATTGTAAAAACGCGAAAACAAATTATCCATATCTTCCATAAAAGCCACCTCCTTTTAAAGAACTACAATCAAAAGTTGAAAAAATTATAATACAAAAGACAGAAAAAATCAAACACTATATATAATATATATTGCATTTTTGCATAAAATGAGCTATAATACATCACAGTTACCAAAGACAGTAGCGGGAGAATTCCTTAATAATGCTACCGAGGCAAATTCTTGTTTAATTTGGTGACGTTAGTTAACAATTAGCTAACCAAACAAAATTTTAACCAAAGGAACTTTTTATGGCAATTTCAAAAGATAAAAAGACTACATTGGTTGCTGATTTGACCGCTCTTTTGAACGATTCAAAAATGGTCGCCTACGCTAAGTACGAAGGCCTAACCGTTGCTGAACTCCAAGAGCTCCGCAAAATCGCACGCGAATCCGACGTCAAGATCAAGGTTGTTAAGAACCGTCTCGTCAGAGTTGCAATGAAAGAAATTGCAGCCTATAAAGACACCGAAACAACCGGCCTTACCGGACAACTTCTCTATGCCATCGGCACCGACGAAGATTTTAGCGCCGCTAAGGTTCTTGCTAAATTTGCAAAAACCCATGACAAGATGGAATTGATTGGTGGCTTCAATGGTGATGGTTCAAACCTCTCCAAAGAAGAAGTTACCGCTCTCGGTAATCTCCCAACCAAGAACGAACTTATCGCTCAGGTTGTCGACACCCTTCTATCTGGTATCAATGGAATCGTTTCTGGCTTGGAAAAGCACGCAACCAACGAATAATATTAAATATTAATTTGATAAGGAAGTATTATGGCTACCGATATTAAAAAATTGGCTGAAGAACTTGTCAACATGACCGTTCTCGAAGTCAACGAACTCAAAACTGTCCTTAAGGACGAATATGGCATTGAGCCAGCTGCAGCTGTTGCTGTCGTTGCTGGTGGCGATGCTGCTGCTGCCGATGAAGGCAAATCTGAATTTGATGTCGTCTTGAAAGACGCTGGCGCACAAAAGATCGCCGTCATCAAAGCTGTTAAGGAAGCAACCGGACTTGGTCTTGGCGAAGCTAAGGCT
>JAZUJS010000020.1:0-2031 GCA_045642865.1 Candidatus Nanosyncoccus sp. | reverse complement strand
TTTTCTTCGATAAGTTCTTTTATTTTGCCATTAAACAGTTTTTCAAAAATAGTTTCATCATTCCAATCTTGTATTGGGAAAGGCTTATAGAAAACATACCATTTTGAAGAACGGCATGAGGCGTAATTACTAAAAGCTTTATTATTTATTACTTCGGGTTTGGTTCCAAGCAAATTTTCATTCCGATACTTAATGCCATAATTGAAATTTTTAAGGCCATCACTCATGAATTCAAAACAGATGCAGAATGTTTCCCATTCAGGCTTGTAGAAGGAGAATTGTCCTTCATACGCTTTGCACCAGTTCTCGTTTTTTGGGAATTCAGGCTGGAGTATCATGCCCTCTTTTTCTGCTATTTCTATAACTTGCCGCTCTAATTCGGTATTCAGAATTTCGTTTCGAACAGCATCATAAACTTCATGGATTTTGAATGCGGCATCATAGTTTTCGCGTTTCGCCAAGTATTTAACAAGTTCTTCTTTTGTTGTGTTTTCCATATTTTGATTAGTGAGTTTTAGGATTAAATCGAGATATTGTGTCATTGTTTCGCGGACAACAGGTCTTGCTGCTGCTTTCTCTCTGCAAGAACCAATCCATTTGGCTATATCATCAGCATAACTAATGCAATAGAAGTCTTTGTTTTTTTCAAGCGTTTTCGAATCACTTTTAATAGACTCTTCGGATGGTTCATGGCCATCAAGCGTCAGATACAACAGGATGTAATTCCCAGGACCATATTTTTCAGCAAATTTATAATATCTGTACAGTTGCTTTTTCTGGTCGCCTGCGTAAATCTTATTCTCAATGATTATTGCCTTCTTCGAATCCTCGTTCTCAATTAAAATGTCAATACGGCCGCCTTCCTCAAAATCATTTGTTTTATCTCCGATTTGATATTCCACTTTTGTTTTTGAATTGGCCATGTCAAAGGAGAAACTGTTGCCGTTGGATGATTCGCCTTTGACAAGTGGTGTTACGACATGTTCCATGAACAAGTCGAGGAATACGCATCCGGCACCATGTGAGCCATTGGGATTGAGAAGCGATGCAAGCATTGCGGAATGGGTCGTAACTTCATCATGCTGAGCACGCATTATTTCGAATATATTGAAGCAATCCCCCCGTTTGAATTTTTCCTGTTTGAGGATTTTTCCTTTTTGTGAAATAAGAAGCACCTGATTAACAATATCTTTTATCTTTTCTTCCATAAAGTTATGGTTTTCTTAATGCAACAGCTATTTTCGTAATAAGTGCAAAAATAACAAAATACTACTTTCCTTTACATTGTCTTGAAAAACATTTGCATTTTTGCGTCTTCTTTGGGATAATGTCAAGGGAAGAGTACTATGAATACTCTTCCCAAGCCAGCAACTCACTTTTTAGGCACAAAAGCGTAAGTCTTATCTCTTATCAATTTTGCCTCACCGCCGAGCAGATGAGCGGCTTCTTTTAACTCACTTGAACTACTGTAAGTTTGGACATTGCCATTTGGAAAATTTAAAGTGTACATCATTTCAGCCCTAAATCCGTGTCGGGCGCAACTTCTGTTATTTCCTACTCTGTTGTACGCTTTTCGGAACCGCGTTCATCGTCTCGATGTTTTTTCGGCTGCAAAATAAAAACAGAGGTGTGCCAAATACGGGCATACATCCGTTGTGATAACAAATGTTTCATGCATTATTTTATCTTTGCGATTTGAAATAATCTTGTATTTTTGCGAACTGAAAATTGGAAAAATTGCAATTATGAGTTTGCAAAACGATCGTATACTGAATCGATGATAACGCATTTTATTTTGGCAATCAGTCAAAATCATTTTCAACAGGTGACGAATTGTCACCACTTCGTCATTATCTTTACAATATCTTCACCGCAATCGCCGCGCAAGCCTCGGCATCGGCCAAGGCGTGGTGATGGTTCTGCAAGTCGTAACCGCAACGGGCGGCGATGATGTCGAGATTATGATGGCCGCGCGGCCAGACTTTGCGCGAAGCTATGCAGGTGCAATAAAACTCGTAATCGGGATAATCC
>JAZUJS010000019.1:0-23451 GCA_045642865.1 Candidatus Nanosyncoccus sp. | reverse complement strand
TAGTTTTTGTATCTTATGATAGAATAATGATATGAAACGTTTGGTGATTATTGATGGGAAGTCAGTCTTTTATCGGGGGTATTATGCGATGGGCTCTTTGGCGTTGCCAGATGGCACGCCGACGGGTGGTATCTATGGTTTTGCTGCCATTGCGATGGAAATTGTAAAACGGCTCAATCCGTCACAGGTGGTGGTGGCTTGGGACTCAAAGACGTCTACAGCTAAGCGTCGCTTGATTTTTGGTGATTATAAGGCGGGGCGCGTGAAGCCTGGCGATGATTTTTATGCGCAAATTCCACTTTTGAAGGAATTGATTGGTGATTTGGGTTGGTCTTTTGTGGAAATTGATGAGTATGAAGCCGATGATATTATTGGTACACTGAGCCGACAGGCGGACGAATGCCTTGATGCGGAGGGAAAGTGTATCTACGAGACTTATATCGTTTCTTCGGATTTGGATATGCTGCAGATTGTCGACGACAATACGAGAATGTATCGTATTATGAAGGGTTTTTCGGAGATTGAAGAGATTGATGTGGCCGAGGTGGAGACGAAATATGGTATTTTGAAGGACCAATTCCTCGATTTGAAGGCGATAAAGGGTGATAATTCGGATAATATTCCTGGCGTGCCTGGTATTGGCGAAAAGGGTGCAGTGAAGCTACTTAATCAATATGGTACGCTAGATGGTATTTACGAGCATCTGGATGAAATTAAAGGTTCTGTACATGATAAATTGGTTGCAGGGAAGGAATCGGCTTATATGTCGCGACAATTGGCGCAGATTATGTTTGATGTGCCGGTCGATTTGAATGATGTGCCGGAATTTCAGATGGATGTTGAACGGGCTGTTTCGGGGCTGGAGAGGCTACATTTTAATTCTTTGATTCGCAAATTTGATTTGAGTAAAAAAGTTGTTCAGCCTGAGCCAACAGAGGTGAATCCAGACGAAATTAAGGCAAAAATGCATGCTGATCCGGTTTTTGCGACACGTGTTTTGATGGGCGATGAGTTTAAAGATTTGAAACCTGGAAATGTTTTGAACGATTTTGATTTGCCACTTATCCCAGTGCTTTACAAGATGGAAAAGAAAGGCATGCTGATTGACCGGGATTATTTTGAAGATTTGAAATTGGAGTATGCTGATGAGGTGGCACGAATGGAGCGCGAAATTCAGTTGATGGCTGGAGTAGATTTTAACGTTAATTCGCCGATTCAGCTGTCCGAGGTGTTGTTTGATAAGCTTGGACTTTCAACGAAAGGAATTAAGAAGACTACTAAGGGCTATTCGACTGGCGCCAAGGAATTGGAAAAACTGCAGGATCAGCACGCGATTATTCCAAAAATAATGGAGTATCGCGAAGCGTCGAAGTTGCTTTCGACCTACATTGTACCAATGCCGGAATTAGCTGATGCTGAGGGGCGAGTGCATACGACATTTACTCAAACCGTGACGGCAACTGGACGCTTGTCTTCAGTTAACCCAAATTTGCAGAATATTCCGGTGCGCACAGAAGAAGGGAAGCGTATTCGTGAAGGCTTCGTGGCGCCAGAGGGCAAGGTTTTGGTTTCGGCGGATTATTCGCAGTTTGAATTGCGTCTTGCGGCAGCTTTATCTGGTGACGAAGATTTGATACGTGATTTTAATTCTGGTATCGATATTCACACGAAGACGGCTTCGGAGGCATTTAATGTGCCATTTGATCAAGTTACGAAACAACAGCGTCGTGCGGCGAAGGTGATTAATTTCGGCGTGCTTTATGGTATGAGTGCTAAGGGGTTGGCGGACGCGGCTGATATGTCTGTTGCTGAAGCGAAGAAATTTATTGATCAGTATTTTGAATTGAGGGCACCAATCAAGCGTAAATTGGATGAAATTTTGAAACAGGCGCGTGAGTTGGGGTACGTTGAGACTTTCTTTGGGCGTCGTCGTTTTACGCCAGATGTGAAGGCGGCTAATTTCTTGGTGAGAGCGGCTGCTGAGCGTGCGGCACAGAATATGCCAATTCAGGGTACGGAGGCCGATTTGATGAAGCGCGCCATGATTCGGGTGGATGCGAAGTTGCCGGTAGGCGCTGATTTAGTGATGCAAGTGCATGATTCTTTGATTGTTGAATGTGATGAGGGGCTTAAGGACGAGGTGGCGCAAATTTTGCAAGAGACGATGGAGGGCGTTGCGCCAGAACTTGATATTAAATTGGCGGTAGAAGTAATGGTTGGGAAGAATTGGGGAGAATTGTAGTCAATGGACGAAATGAAGCAGGTCGAGATTTACCATGGTAGTAAAGCGGATGTTTCTTTTGATATTGATCATGACGAGCAAACGATTTGGGCGACACAGGAGCAAATCTCGGATTTGTTTGACGTGGACCGCACCGTGATTGGTCGTCACTTGCGAAATATTTTTCGAGATGGGGAACTGGTCGAGGATTCAGTATGTGCAAAAAATGCACATACTGCCGCAGACGGTAAGACCTATCAGGTGAAAATGTACAATTTGGATGCGATTATCTCGGTTGGATATCGAGTTAATTCGCGCAAGGCGACGGATTTTCGTATTTGGGCAACGCGGGTTTTGAAATCGTACATTGTGGATGGTGCCGCTATCAATGAACGCCGCATAAAGCAGCTAGATAGTAAAAAATTGCAGGAAATCGAGGGTGCGCTTGGTATTGTGAAGCGCCTGATGGCTGAAAATGAGTTGTCGATGTCGGAAGCAAGTGGGATTTTGGAAGTAATTTCTAAATATGGACCAAGTTTTAAGGCGCTGGAGGAATTCGATGAGGGGCATATTTCATTGCGAAGTAAAAACCCGCGTGCAAGTAAAGTGTTAGAGAAGGACGATTGTTTAAGGATTATTGCCGATTTAAAGAAGAGCATACGGGGTGGGGAACTGTTCGGCCAGCCGCGTGGAAATGCCTTTGATGCATCGCTCGGGGCAATATACCAGACTTTTTCTAATGATGACGTGTATCCTTCTGTGTCTGAAAAAGCGGCTAATCTATTATATCTGATTATCAAGGACCATCCGTTTTGTGACGGGAATAAGCGTATTGGTGCGTTGCTTTTTGTGGTGTTTTTGACGATTAATAATTATCATTTGACGGAAAATGGGGAAACCAAGATTTCGGATCGTGCTTTGACGGCCTTAGCCCTACTAATTGCTGAAAGCAATCCATCTGAAAAATCATTAATTATTGCATTGATTTGTAAATTGTTGGAGGGGTAGGCTATGCCTGAATTGCCGGAAGTTGAAACGATTCGTCGTGGTTTACAGGGGTACATTTTGAATAAAAAAATTGTTCAAATTGATGTGCGAGAGGCTAAAATGGCACAGGGGGAAGATATCTCCCTGATACGGAACCAAAAGGTATTGGGCTTACGTCGTTTTGGCAAGGCTTTAGTAATTGATTTTGCGAATAGATATTCCATGATGGTGCATCTCCGGATGACGGGGCAGCTTATTTGGCGTGGGGAAGAATGCTATGCGGCGGGGCATCCGAGCGAAAATTTTATAGCTGAATTACCAAATAAACAAACCAGAATAATTTTTGTATTCGAAGACGGAAAACTGTTTTTTAATGACCAGCGCAAGTTTGGTTTTGTTAAAATCTTGAAGACCGCTGAAGTTCAAAATGATGCTTTTATTGCGAAATTAGCCTTGGAACCTTGGGAAATGACGACTGAAGAACTGCTTAAAAAATTTAAGAAACATGCCAAAATTACGGTAAAAGCTGCTCTACTTGATCAAAAAATTATATGTGGGCTAGGGAATATCTATGCTGATGAGTCATTATTTTATGCAGGTATACATCCGGCCACAAAAGCGGGAGATTTAAATTTTGTTCAGGTCGAAATGATTCTTCGTGGTGCCAGAAAAGTGATGGAGGATTCGATTAATTCTGGCGGTTCTACTATGGCGACTTATGTGAAGGCCGATGGGACGCGCGGCAATTATTTAGATAAATTTGCTCAAGTTTTCGGAAAGGAAGGGACACCTTGTCCAAAATGCGGTACAATTATCACTAAGATACGCGTTGCGGGGCGGGGAACGCATGTTTGTTCGGAGTGTCAAAAATGATTCATATTTTTTACGGAAATGACAGAAACAAGATAAAAGAGGCCGCTAAACGGGTCCTAGGCGAGAATTATGAGGTTCTAGAGGGGTTGAATGTTCAACCAGTCGATATGGCCAGTGTTTTTTTGGGAGGCACCTTATTCGCTGAAAAACGGGCCATTTTAATCACTGATTTAGGCGAGAATAAAGAATCGTTCGATAAACTGCCTAATTTTATAGATACGCCGCACGAAGTGGTCTTATTTGAGTCTAGGCTTGATAAGAGGACTGTAGTCTATAAGGAAATTAAGGATAAGGTAGAGATTCGCGAATTTAGCCTACCGGATGTTTTTGATAGCCGCGTGGCGTTTGATATTTACAAAATTGCTAAAAAAGACGGCAGGAAGGCCGTGCAAATGGTCGAAAAAATCGAAGAATATGCGGATCCATTTCAAATGGTTGGCGCTTTTACTTCTGAAGCTTTGCGTGATTTTAGTGCGAGGCAGGGAAGCAAAGAAAAGAGAGTTCTGGTCGAACTCTCTAAACTTGATATGTTGATGAAGACGAATGCTTCTATTCAGCCGTTTTCTTTGCTGAAGTCTTTTTTGCTGCAGGTTTCTTTGCTGCGGTAGCTTTTTTGGTAGCTGGTTTAGCAGCTTTGGCAGCTTTTGCTTCTGACTTGACGCCGGCGGCTTTAGCGATTTTAACTAGGTTAGCTTTGCGACGAGAAACAGTGTTTTTCTTCATAAGATCTTTTTTGACAGCTTTGTCGTATTCGCTTTGTGCCTTGGAAAGATTCTCGGCAGTTGGGTTAGCTTTGAAGGTTTTAAGAGCAGCCTTGATTGATTTTTTGATTTCTACATTGTGCTCAGTGCGCTTTTCAGCTTGGCGAGCAGCCTTTTTTGCGGATTTGATAATCGGCATTTAGAATTCCTATTTACATTAAAAATTAATAACTTTTGACTTATTATATCTTATTTTGCGAGAAAAGTAAAGAATTATATTTATCTTGGATGATGGGCTTTACAAAATAAAAAACTTATGCTAAGATTGGTTTTGTAAATAGGTCCAAAAACAAAAATGCCAAATAATAATAATCCACAAAATAAGCCTACCCAGGGCGACCAGGACATTCAGCAGACCGAAACCGTGGTTTTGAATGGTTCGAGTGAAATTGGGAAGATCGTTGAAAAAATTAACGGAGCGCAATATATTTTGGTTGCACTTTCATCCGATCCTTCGGTTGATGAATTGTCTGCCGCAATGGGTCTTACTGTCTATCTTGATAGGATGGGGAAGCGTGCAACGGCGATTTATTCAGGTAAAACCCCTGCGGCTTTGGAATTTCTGAATCCGGAGGATAAATTTGCGACTACGGCTGATACGTTGCAGGATTTTGTGATTGCAATTAATAAGGATAAGGCTGATCATTTGCGCTACAAAGTGGATGGCGATTATGTGAAGGTTTACATTACTCCTTATGGTACGCGTATTGCGGAAGAAGATTTGGACTTTTCTTATGGGGATTTTAACGTGGACGTCGTCTTGGCGCTCAATGTGGCGAATGGCGTTGATCTTGATGAAGCTTTGCGCGAATACGGCAGAGTGATGCATGAGGCTACGGTGATTAATATTACAACTGGCTTGCCAGGTAAATTGGGCGAAATTGAGTGGTGTGATCCAAGTATGAGTTCAATTTCAGAAATTGTTTCCAATTTGACCTATGCACTTGGTGGGGAAGTTGGACCAGAAGAAGCTACGGCTTTCTTGAGCGGTATTGTGGCTGCTACGGATCGTTTTTCAAAACCAAATACGACTCCAGCGACAATGGAAATTGCTTCAAAACTGATGTATTCTGGCGCAAATCAACAGATGGTTTCAGAAAACATTACCTCTGAGGTTGATAATATGATGTCGATGAGCATGGAAACACCAAAGCTTGAGTCTTCAATTGAAGAGAATGTTGATATTGAACACGTCGAAGATAATTCGATGATGGATGACTTGAAGAATGCCGAACAATCCTTGTCTGATGCAGGCGGTGAAGTGGTTTCTAATGAACATCAACCATATATCGTAAATAGTGATGCATCAGAAGAATTGCCAGAACCAGTAGCGCCAGTGGCAGCTATGGAGGATTTTGTGCCAGAGCCGATTACGGCTGAAACAGAAATAGCGAGCTATGGTGAACCAGAAGTTGCTACTCCGCTTGCTGAAGAACCGCAAGTTACTCAACTTGCCGCTCCTGAAGTTGTAATACCGGCACCAATCGATATTGATGCTGAGACGATTGGCGAACCGGCCGAGAGCGATTATAGCGCAATGATGGCACAAGAGCTGATGGGAGCAAGTAATCCAGCCGCAGCGATGTCGCCAGCCATTAGTGCTGATGAGACAGCTGATATAAACATAGATTACGGATATAGTGATGGTATGCAAAATGGTGATATTTTGCCACCACCACCAGTAATGCAGATGACGGATGTGAATGCGGGATTTATTCCTACTAGCGAGCCAGTTTTGTCTCAGCCAGTAGTGGAGCCTGCTGAATCAGCTCCAGCACCTCAAGTGATGGAACAACCTGTTGCTCAACCAGAGGTAGTACCAATGCCACCAGAATCAATCCCAGCGATGGAAATGCCAGTGATGCCACCATCTAATCCAGCGCCACAGGCACCAGCAGTTCCAGAAGCAGGCTTTGATCCAAGCGCTTTTCACATTCCAGGAATGTAAAAACCAAAATAGATAACAAATTGGGGTTGAACTTTTTCGTAAATTAGGTATAATAGGGGGGAAGTGGACACGTAGCTCAGTTGGTTAGAGCGCCGCCCTGTCACGGCGGAGGTCGCGAGTTCGAGTCTCGTCGTGTCCGCCATTTTTGTTTTTGATGAATTTGGCGAGCGCAAATGTCTAGAGATAAATGTGCTCGCCTTTTTGTCTAAAAAAATATGTTGTCTTTTTACTCTAATAGTGGTATAATTCATCACAGTATGGCAATCAAAGTTACTAGAAAAGATCAAGGTGAAGCGAACGAGAACATTATTCGTCGTTTCAACCGCAAGGTTCTTCAGAGTGGTGTTATGCCTCTTAAGAAAGAACAATTGCGCTTCTCGAAACCACTTTCAAAGCGCGAGCGTCGTCTTAAGGCTATTATCCGCGAACGCCGTAAGGCTGAGAAGACTGAGCGTATTAAATTAGGTCTAAAATAATAAAAAACGCCTGAGAGGGCGTTTTTTGATGTTATAATAAGATACGAAAAGGAGATAATAAAAACATGATAATACTATTCGGTTTAGCTGGTTCGGGAAAAGGAACTCAGGCTAAGGCATTGTCCGAAGTTTTTGGATGGCGTACTATTTCGGTTGGGCAGACAATTCGAGACACTGGTAAATATGCGGATATTATTAATCGGGGTGAGCTAATTAATGATGATGATGTGATTGCTCTTATGAACGAGCAGATTGCTAAAATCGAGGCTGAAGGTTACGAGATAATTCTTGATGGTTATCCACGTAATATTTATCAGGCAGAATGGATTGCGGCAAATATGATTGATAAAATTGACGGTGCAATTTTGCTTGATGTGCCAAAAGAAGAGCTGTTTGAACGTTTGACTTTGCGCGGACGCGATGACGATTTATCAGAGGAGAGCATCAAACGTCGTTTTGAAATTTCTGAACAAAATTTTTATTCAATTTTTCCACTTCTCGAGAAAAATGGTGTTTCTGTCTGCAAAGTTGATGGTACTGGCAGTGTAGAAGAAGTAACGAATCGCTTAATTGATATTGTAAAAGAGATGGTGCCGGGCGCACGCATTCAAGTCAATGATGTCAATGGCGAAGAGATCGAGCGAAGTTATGGCGAATGATAAGATTCAGGCGATGCGCGAAGGTGGCCAAATTTTGGGCCGACTTTTGGCGGATTTGAAGGAATACGTTCAGCCCGGTATGACTGGGAAGGAAATTGATGCTTGGGTGCGCGCAGAGATTGTTAAGCGTGGCGCCGGAGTTGCATACGATATGTTGGATGAAGAATTTCCAGGTGCAATCTGTATTTCGATTAATGATCAGTTGGTGCATGGTGCGCCAAAGGATGAACCGCTTGAAGAGGGAGATAAAGTTTCTTTTGATCTTGATATTTACTACAAGGGCTACTTCACGGATTCTGCCTTTACGATGATTGTGGGCGGTAAAGGCTCACCAGCAATTAAAAAGATGATTTCAGTGACGGAATCTTCGATGTGGGAGGGAATTGAACAAGTGAAACCAGGCGCACGAATTGGTGATATCGGCTGTGCCGTGGAGAAAGTTTTGCGCGCGGGTAAGCTTGGTGTGATTGAAAATTACGTTGGTCATGGCATTGGCAAAGAGATGCATATGCAACCGGAAGTGCCAAACTATGGTCGTAAGGGGACTGGTTATGAGCTTAAAGTGGGCGATACGATTTGTATCGAACCAATGTCTTGCTTGGGCAAACCGGCAAATTATGTTGATGAGGATGATGGCTGGTCTGTTAAGATGAAAGACGGCTCGACGGGTTGTCACTGCGAGCACACAGTTTTAGTTACTGAGGATGGTTACGAAGTTTTGACCTTGCCAAAATAGCCTTGAGCATGTTATAATCCGCTTATGGATGAATCTAGTCGCTTTGCAGTTGGTATTGACGTTGGGACAGAGAATGTCCGAGCGGTGGTACTATCTGCTTCGAAAACCGGTGAAATAAATGTCGTTGGTTTTAATGAAGGTAAGGCGACTGGTATGCGTAAGGGCGTGGTGGCCAATTTGGCTGGTCCGGCTGGTTCAATCGATAAGGTTTTGGGTGAGGTTGAGCGTATGTGTGGTCGCGATATCAATGCGGCTTACATTTCGATTAATGGTTCACAAATTACTTCGGCAAGAACTGAGGGTATGATTGCGGTCAGTGCTACGGAGCACGAAATTGACTATAACGATCTTGCTCGTGTTGAAGAAATTGCCGTATCGGGTAGAATTCCAGCAAATCTTAGTGTTCTCGATATGGTTCCACTTGAATATGCAATCGATGGCCAAGGGGGAATTAAAAACCCAGTTGGTATGTCTGGTACTCGTCTTGAAATGCGCGCCTGTGTAGTCTCGGCTTTGGCGCCAAATGTTGAAAATTTGAAGAAAACTGCAATGACCGCTGATGTCAATCCGGAACGCGTGGTTCCTAGCGTGGTGGCAGCGGCACGCGCAGTTTTGACTGAAAAGCAGATGGAAAACGGTGTGGCCGTGATTGATCTTGGTGCGGCGACTACTTCTGTTGCTGTCTTTGAAGAGGGCGATTTGCAATATGTAGGCGTAGTGCCAGCTGGTTCGAATAATATTACGAACGATCTTGCTATTGTACTTGAGATTGAGACTGAATTAGCCGAGGAAGTGAAGACGCGCTTTGTGACGGGTGACTTTGATTCCGAAAAAGCTGCGGTGATTAAAATTGGTAAAGATAAGGACGAGAAAATCTTTGATCGTAAGGAAGTTGATACTGTTGCAAGGGAACGACTCGAGGACATTTTCGGCGAAGTGCGCAAGAAATTGAAGGCTGCACGCTACGACCAACGCTTGCCAGAGGGTGTGGTGTTGGTAGGTGGCGGTGCTAGAATGCGTGACATCGAAGTATTTGCGAAGAAAGTTTTGGAGACTTCAGCTAAAGTTGGCATGCCAAAGAATTTTGGTGGAGTTTCGGCGGAAATTGAAAAACCGGAGTATGCCGCTGCTGTTGGATTGGCATTGCTTTCGATTGATGATGGTAACAACGTGAGCGAAAAAATAAAGCCGGCCAAAAAGAAAAAAGAAGGGAAAAACGGCCTTTCGTTCATCAAAAAAATCTTCGCAAAATTTTAATCTGTTTTTAAGATATTTTTAATTTTCTATGTTATACTTTAGTAAAGATTTACTAAAGCGAGGATAAAAATTATGCCTGAAATTAAACCAACTGAGGTGGAAACTACAGCAAGCATTAAGGTTGTCGGTGTCGGTGGTGCTGGTGGGTCTGCCGTTGATCGTATGAAAGAGGTCGGCTTGGCTGGTGTGGAATTTGTTGCTGTTAACACGGATGCACAAGCTTTGCATCACTCATCCGCTGATATTAAAGTTCATATTGGCAAAGGTCTTGGTGCTGGCGGAGATCCAGAAAAGGGTCGTGAAGCAGCCGATGAGAGCCGTGAAGATATTGGTAAAGCACTTGAAGGTTCTGATATGGTCTTCATTACACTTGGTGCTGGTGGTGGTACTGGTTCTGGTGCTGGTCCAATCGTGGCCGAAGAAGCACGTAAGCGCGATATTTTGACCGTTGGTGTAGCTACAAAACCATTTACCTTTGAAGGTGCTAAGCGTCGCGAAAATGCCGATCTTGCTATTTCTAAATTAGCACGCCAAGTTGATGCATTAATCACCATTCCAAATGATCGTTTGCTCCAGACTATCGATCCTCGTACTCCATTGCTTGAGACTTTTAAAATAGCTGATGATGTTTTGCGTCAGGGAGTTCAGGGCATTTCCGAATTGATTACTGAACACTCTTTGATTAATCTTGATTTTGCCGATGTGAAGGCAATTATGAAGAATGCTGGTTCTGCTCTTATGGGCATTGGCCGTGCTTCTGGTGAAAACCGTGCTGTTATCGCTGCACAACAAGCTGTTGAATCTCCACTTATCGAGGTTCGTATCGAAGGTGCACGTGGCGTGCTCTTCTCGGTGGCTGGTGGTTATGATATGTCTATGTCTGAGATCCAAGAAGCAGCCGAAGTGATTACCGGTTCTGTTTCTCCAGATGCAAATATCATCTTTGGTGCTTCAATCCGTCCAGAACTTGAGGACGAAATCGTAGTGACCGTAGTTGCTACCGGATTTGATTCAGATTATCGCCAAGAAGAAGAGTCAGTGGAAGTAGTGGAAGCTACTCCAGCAACTTCGATGGAAAACGAAAAACCAGAAGCTGAAGAAAAAGATTTTGCTATTGAAAATCGCAGCAACATGTGGGATTCAATCAAAAATGAGCCAGAGTCAGAACCAGTGGCACCAACTCCTTCAGATGATGAAATGGATGTCCCACCTTCACTTCGCGAACGTTTTCGCAATAAAATGAAGAAATAATAGTTTTAACAGGAGGACGCGGATGGAACAAAAATACAAAATTGGGGACAGCAAAGTATTGGAAAGCCGCGAGACCGTTGACGGCAAGATGATTCGCCGTCGACGCGAAACTCCGGATGGGCGTCGTTTTACGACTTATGAGCGTATCGAAATGCCGGCCCTTACGGTTTTGAAGCGTAGTGGTAACAAAGAGATTTTTGATCGTGATAAGTTGTTGCTTGCCGTAAAGCGTAGCGTCGGAAAATTCTTCAATTCAGAACTTGAAGTCGAGAATGTTATTAATAAGGTGGTGGATGCTTTGTATAGCCTTGGTGTAGAAGAGATTACTTCTAAACAAATTGGCGAAGCCGTGCTAGATGTATTGGCTGGCATTAATGAAGTGGCTTATGTGCGTTTTGCTAGCGTATTTAAGGAATTTAAGACGCTCGATGATTTTGAAGAGCTTTTGAAGCAACAGAAAAGGAAACAGGTTAATTAAAATGGCTAGGGTGGTTTGTGTTTGCCGAGAGGGAATGGATTATTCACGATCGGTTTTTGATTGGATTGAGGACTTTCGTCGCCAAACTGGGCGTACGATTGAGGTTTTGGATCCGGATGTGGAGGATGAATTCTGCAAAACTTATGATATTGTGCAATATCCAACCATTATTGCTCTAGATGAACAGGGGTCAGTATTGGCAAGCTGGCGGGGATTACCGATGCCACTACGCGATGAAGTAAACTATTATTTAATATAATAATATTATTGGATGGTGTTTTGAAGAAAATATTGTGTTTTTGTGTTATAATATAATTAATAAGGCGTTTGAGTAGCTATCAACTACGAGCTGGCGAAAGAAAGGGAGACCAAGTAGAATCGCTCGTGAATCTGCGTAAAAGACAAATTAAGGGCTGAGTTTACTCAGAAATTGGATGGTACCGCTCACTTGAGTTCCAATGGCAACATTGGAATTTTTTAATTTAAAGGAGAAAGTATGAAATACAAATCCGGCGAGCGACGCAAAGCGATTGAATACGAAAAAGCTTTGGTCGAGTGGTGGAAAAAGAACAAAACTTTTGATCAGTCGGTAGAACAGAGGCCGATTGATAATTCGTATGTTTTTTACGATGGTCCTCCGTTTATTACGGGTAATCCGCACCATGGAACTTTGCTTTCTTCTATCGTGAAGGATGCGGTGCCTCGTTTTTGGACAATGAATGGTAAACATGTCGAACGTCGTTGGGGTTGGGATTGCCATGGCTTGCCAGCAGAGAACTTTGTGGAAAAACAGCTCGGCATTACGGATCGTCGCGATATTGGCACAAAGATTTCGCTTGAGAGCTATATCTTAAAAGCACGCGAATCGATGGTGGCAAATTCTGAGACTTGGCGTGGCACGATTGACCGTATTGGTCGTTGGGTTGATTTTGATAACTGCTATCGTACGATGAATAAAGATTTTATGGAGTCTGTATGGTGGGCATTTAAGACTTTGTATGAGAAGGGAAAGATTTACGAGGGCCGCAAGGTTTTGATGTATGATACAAAGTTTGCTACCCCAGTTTCAAAGGCTGAGGTGACGATGGATAACGATGCTTATCAGGTGGTGACCGACCCTTCGGCATATGTTAAATTTAAGGCTAAAGATGAGGATTATTATTTCCTCGCTTGGACGACAACTCCTTGGACTTTGCCGGCTAATATGTGTCTCGCGATGAATCCAGAGATGGAATATGGTATTTTTGCGGTTGATGGCGTAAAAATGGTGGTAGCTCTCGAGCGTGCAAAAAATTTGTTCGGTGATTTGAAACCGGAGGTGGCCTATAAGGGCGAACACTTTATTGGAAAGGCTTATGAGCCAATCCTTGAGGTGGCAGATTCTTTGTTTGATCTTGGGGCGGATGGCGGTGATGGTACGGTGCGCCGTGCTGATACTTACACTGTGCTTGCAGCAGATTTTGTTTCAGCTGAAGATGGTACGGGGATTGTACATATTGCGCCAGCCTATGGCGAGGATGATTATGCGCTTGCGCAGAAGCACGCCGTTGATTTTGTCGATTGTCTAGATGAAAATGGTTATTATTCGCCAGAGATGCGTGCTCTTTTGAATGAACTTGGCGTGCGCGATACTGATGAAAATGGTATTCAAGTTTGGGCTGGCAATAAGTTTATTGCGAAAGTGCTCGAGGAAAAGGGAATCATCTATAAGATTGAATATATTCAACACGAATATCCATTCAACCCACGCTCTAAGGAACGTATTATTTACCGTGCATTCCCATCTTGGTTCTTTGATATTGAAGGTTCGAAGTCTTTAATGATTGAAGAGAATGAGAATATCAATTGGTTCCCAGAATATTTGAAGCATGGTCGTTTTGAAAAGAACATTGAGGCGGCTCCGGACTGGAACTTGTCACGCGATCGCTTCTGGGCAACGGCTATGCCGGTCTGGAAGGGTGATAAGGGAACCGTGAAGGTTGTCGGTTCTTATGACGAGCTCTTTGAGCTCTCGGGCGTACGTCTTGAAGATTATCACCGCCCATGGGTTGATGAAATTGAATTTGATATTGACGGTGAGCATTTTAAACGCATCGAGAAGGTTTTGGACTGTTGGTTTGAATCTGGTTCGATGCCGTTTGCACAGCTTCACTATCCATTTGAGAACAAAGAGAAGTTTGAACGCAACTACCCGGCTGATTTCATCGTGGAATACGTTGGTCAGGTGCGCGCTTGGTTCTATTATGTACACTGTGTAAATACGGCCTTGTTTGGTCATAATGCCTACAAGAACGTGATTACGACTGGCACACTTGCTGGTAATGATGGTCGCAAGATGAGTAAGTCACTTGGCAACTATACCGATCCAAACCTTTTGATGGATCAATATTCGGCTGATTCGCTTCGTTTCTTGCTTTTGTCGTCACCAGTGCTTGCGGGCGAAGATTTTGCTTTACTCGATAAGGATGTTTCGGATGTAAATCGTAAGTTGGCGATGGTTTGGAATGTTTACGACTTCTTCTGTACATATGCCGAAGTGGATGGTGTGGACTCAGAAGAGTTGGCCAAATTTGAGCCAAAGGACTTGAAGAACAATTTGGATAAGTGGATTGTTTCACGTATTTATCAATTGCGTGATGAGATTACGGCTGGCATGGAAAAATATGATATCCCAACAGCAGTCTCTGGTGTTTTACTATTCATTGACGACCTTTCGAACTGGTTTGTGCGTCGTAGTCGCCGCCGTTTCTTTAAGAGTGAAGATGAGGCTGATAAGCTGGAAGCTTACGGCACGCTTTACTACGTGATGGTTTATTTGTCGAAGTTGATGGCGCCATTTACGCCATTTCTCGCCGATGAACTTTATCAGAAGATGACGAAGAAGGAAGAATCGGTGCATTTGCTTGACTGGCCAGCTGTTGGTGCGATTGATACTGAAGTGCTCGAAGAGATGGCTCGTACGCGCGAGATTATTACTGAAGGTTTGGCTCTGCGCATGCAAAAGTCTGATACTGAGGAACAGATTAAAGTACGTCAGCCACTTGCTAGCTTAACTTATGGTGGTGAGGCGCTGGATGAATCTTATGAGCAGATTATTGCTGATGAAGTAAACGTGAAGACTGTGAAGCAGGGCGAGGGAACGATGCTCGACAAGAAGCTAACGCCAGAGTTGATGGAGGAAGGCTTTGTGCGTGAGTTGATTCGTGCTGTCCAGAATGCCCGTAAAAAGGCCGGACTCTTGGTGGATGATCACATTATGCTTTCGCTAACTTGCGACGTTCCTGAGGCTTATACGGAGCTCTTTAGAGCAGAAGTATTGGCGGATAAGATCGTTAAGAATGAAAACTACGCCTATGACGAAGTTGCTAAGGTTAATGGTGAGAATGTAACAATTTCGTTCGAAAAAGTCGCATAAATAGCTACTATATATAATATATAGTGCCAAAAAGCTGCCCCACGGGGCGGTTTTTTGGTGGGGAAGTGTAGTAATTTTAACAACTTTTTTCTCTATTAATTTGACAATTTGTTAAAAATTAGCATAACTAGTATTGACTTTTTCGGCTAGTTGTGCTAATATAAAAGACAGTTAGACAACAAAACAAACAATCTAACAAATAATAAAAACAAAAAATCTAATCCGAAAAACGAGAAAGGAGCATTCGGGGAAAGATTTAAAAAATAAAAATAAACAGGAAGCTAAACAATAATGACATTTGAAATATATCAAAACGAAGCGGGTTACAAATCGAACGAAAAGGCAATTGACGAAGAAACCCAGGCAAAAATAGCCCGTATTCAAGCGAAATTAGGTGAGACTGCAACGTCATTATTCTAGTTCGAAAGGAAAATATGTATGAAAATTAATATCAACTTAGGCAAGGAAGGAAAAAGGTAGTCCGATGTAGCGACTTAAAAATAAAAATCAAATATTAACAATAAACAGAAAGACAAAGAGGTAAGGCCCATGGGGCAATTACATTAAACACAATTATCAACTTAATAGAAAGCGTATTTAATATATAAGATAGATCACTTCTACAATTTTTAAAAACAAACCATAAATTACTTAAAAAACCGAACATCATGTTCGGTTTTTTAATGGATATTAATATAGTTGACGATTGAAAGTGGTTATGGTAGTATGGGGTTAAATTAGGTCATAAAAAATATAGAAAGGTAGGTTTCCATGGAAAACACAAATAATGGAGTAAATGAAATGACGGATGAAGAGCTCCGCAACGCTCTTGGCAAAATGTCTAATGAACAAATTTTGGAAGTGATTGCCAAATCTTTGTTGATAGAAAAAGGTTTTACTGACCTTGAGCCTGAAGTTGAGCAGGATATGGTCAAGGAACTTGTCGCACGCGAGACCGAATATGTTAATCGTGCACTTTTGGCTGCTTTGCCAGACGATAAAATGCTAGAACTTGAAAAACTAGCCGACGACGAGAATGTTTCCGAAGAACAACTCACGAAGCTCGTCGCAAGTGCTGATATTGATGCGGAAGCCATTTCTAGTAAGGCTCTCGAAGAATTCCGTGATCTTTATCTTGGAACCACAAAGGAAACGGAGGAATAAAAAATGGTGAATCCTAATGGCGGTTCCACCGATAATGGTGGTAATGCCGGGGGGAATGGCGCGAATCCTGGTGGGGCTTCGTCAAATATTGAACGTATTAAGAAGCAATTAGCTGATGAGCGTAAGCAGCGTACTGGTAGCATGGTTACCAATATTCTTCATATTGATTTGACTAACGAAGGTAAGCAAAAGTTAAAAGAGAATCTCGTGTATGATTCGATTGCTCAATATGATGCTAAAGTTGCAGAGATTAAAGCTCAGAAAGCGGCTGAAACTAGCGGAAAATGGTATGGTAAGGTTGATAAAGTTATATCTCGTATACCAATCTTGGCGCAGGGTTTTGGCTTGATTAAGGGTATAAAAAATTTACCTGGTGTTATTGCTGAGACGGCGAGACGTAATAATATTGTGTCGCAATATAGTAAAATCGTTGATTCTGTTTTGGAGAATGGTAATACTGATCTGGACGGCGATATCTATTCATATGCCTCCATTGCAACACAGCAATATACTGATAAAATGCTTAATAATCAAGCGCCTAATAATAATAAAGTGACCGGGGCTGTTAAAAATTTCTTTGGTATAACTGATGGCCCGAAAGCGCTTGATAAAAAAGAGATTAGTGAAATTACCAATGCGGATAATTTGAAAAATGAGTTCAACGCCCATGAGGATGAATATAATAGGCAGAATAGGGACGCCTTGTTCTCACGCGTATCTGAAGCCGTGGATGCGGACGATCATAACTTTGATACCGGCGTAAAAATTACTGAGACTCGAGAAAATGGCAATGAGGAGCACGATGAAAAGCTCCGCGGAAAGATTAGAGATTTTGCAACTCAGGTGGCGATCATTACTAACTCCACCAATAAGGAAGCTGGTGGCAGCCGTTCGAGAATGCTTACTAATGCTAAGCAAGATTTTGTCAAAAGTCTCAAAGAATTAGATGACAAGATGTCGATTGGCAATTATCAAGATATTGTTAATACGATTGTCTCAGATGTTACTAATAAGTCGTTTAAAAATGCCTACAAGGAATCAAAGTCGGATGCACTTAGGGCTTTGATGGACTTTGAAACTTCAAATATTAAAGAAACTAGGGCTACGGTTGAAACTGGCCTCGATGTTCGCAAGAATTACATGAAGCTTTCAGATAAGGCTATTTTGAACCGTGGTTTAGTTCTTGGTACATCAGTTTCATTACTTGGAACTGCGGTTGGATGGGTTAAAAGTGGCATCTTGAAGCAGGTCGTTGAAGGCCAGGGTCTTGGAATGATGGGGGTAAAGGCCGGGGTTGCAGCAGCGATTGGTGCAGTTACTGGTGCGCATCGAGCGAAGAAGAACCAGGAGAAGTCATTATCGGACGCCGGATACGAATATGTTGAAAATAACGGAAATAGCAATGACGAAAAAAATAAGCTAAAAACTGGCAATATCGAAGAGTATGTTTCGGCGATGAAAGAGTTCACGGACCTAATTAATCAAGGTGATTTGGCCGGTGTACGCGAAGGTGGGGCATTCTTGGCAGAGATTCGTGCGCGAATTGACTTCCAAAATGAAAAGAAACTACAACTATTTTCGTATGGAAAAGAAGGCATAACGGAAACGCGCGGAGAGGTCGTTGCTGATCTTGAGGCTAGAAAAGTTGAATTCTATAAGACGGTAAATGCTTTGAATAAAGCGATCAACAATTACGTAGAGGCAAACGGTTTGAAAGATGAGTATGATGCGGAGCATAAGCAGGCGCAAAACAGAGCTAAAGCCGAATTGATGGAAAAATATAAAGGGACGAAGCAGGAATGGCGCAAAGAGCGTATTAAGACCGCAGCTTTGTCGGCCTACAATGCGGCCACTACTGCTGCACTCATGCATTACGTCTTCCACTTTAAGGACGTCAATAAGGATATTCGCGATATCTTTAATAAGGGAGATAGCGCGATGGAAGCCGGTGTGGTCGGTGGTACCTTGGCTACAAGGGGCGATAAAGATGGTGGCAAGGCTGAGGCCGGAGAGGCTGGCACCCAAGAAAATGCTGGTGCTGAAACGACTAATGCTGAAGCGACAAATGCGGAAACAGGTAGAGAGGGCGCTAATACTGATAATGGCCTTGGTGAAAAAAGTGCCGACTATGAGAAATTGCGTGCATCTCAAGGTAGGATTTTGATTAAGGATGATCCTGAAACCGGTAAGATCGACATTTATGCTGATCTTGATGGTGATGGTACTTGTGATCTTGAAGAAAAAATTCTTGACGACCAAGATTTGACCACGGTTGAAGGACGCGCTGCGCTTTCCAATAAATTGGCTGAAGGTCATTACGGCTTAAAGTCTGAGGAATTGGAAGGTTACTATGCTTCTTCTGAGGTTAATGTTGACGAATACGTAAAGAATTCTGAAAACTATGTAAACATTGACCACACAGAGTTTGATAGTAGTGCACATGTTTCCATTCATACAGATGTAACTCCAGAAAGCGTCTCTGGCGCGGAAGGTATTCAAAGTTATACCTATACCGTGACTGGAGAAGTTCCAGAAAATGCGGAGTTCGTCTTTGATTATGATGGTGATGGCAAGGGCGCAATGTTGAAGTTCCCAATTACAGACGGCAAGGTAGAAATTCCAGCCAGCTTGCATGGCTTAGGTAGATTCCGTATTGGTGTCGAAGATGGTGGCACATTTACTTCGTTTGCAACCGAATCGGGCGACATCCTTGACGCTTCGGATACGGTTACTGCTTCGATCGAGACGCCGGGCTACGCTTTCACAATTACCGATATGGAAACTGGTGAATATACGAGCCAATTTGCGGTAACTGGTGGAAATGGTGCTATTGAAACGCTCGACCGCGTATTTAACAATATTGATAATCGTAAACCTTACTTCGTGCAACAAACTGGTGACAAGAACCAACTTGCTAACGGTGAAGAATATCGCGAAATTAAGGTGACTGGTACGAAGTACGAAGGCAAATTCGATCCTTCCCGCGATAATGTGTTTAAGACTGGACACAACGCTTCACTTATGAGTACAAAGATGGAAGGTATCTATGAGGCGGATGGTTCGCTCAACGAAGTTGCATATTGTGAACAGATGCAACTCTTGGTCGCAACTAACTTGCCGGTGGCGGTTGAAATAGCTGATGCGCTCGGTGAAATGACGAAAGAAAATATGGCTGAGGCTGGCATCACTCAAGAGATACTTGCTTCGTGGGGAATTACTGATGGCGTAGTTGATACGACTAAAGAAATGAGTATCTTAGCAAGCAAATTGGCCGAGCCGGAAAACGGTGCACTCTATGTGAACTTTACGAACATGGTACTTGGCAAGATGAACGATAAGTTTGAAAATGCAACGTTCGTTCGTGATACGATCTATAGCCGTAACTCTGAATATCTCAAGAGTGATGGCAGTATCGCTGTGACATCTTCGAGCCATTCTCCAAGGGAAGTTATCTACATTCGTCAGGATGGAGAAAGCATCTTTAAGAATGGTGTTTCGGATCTTAATGATAGCGAGTCCGGGTTTATGACGAACTGTGGTCAGATTGGTGAGAAAATTGAAAAGGGTACCGATGAAGGTACCGACCCGACACCGGTTGTAACTGAAGAAGACCCAACGCCAGTTGTAACTGAAGAAGACCCAACGCCGGTTGTAACCGATGAAGACCCAACACCAGTTGTAACCGATGAAGACCCAACGCCAGTTGTAACTGGTGAAGACCCAACACCGGATGTAACTGATGAAGACCCAACGCCAACAAAGGTTACCGGTGAGGGTACAGATCCAGTAAAAACCACTGGTGAAAAGTCTACTGATGAAGACACAACGACAACGCTTGTGGGCAAAGGTCAAAATACTAATGCTGGCGAAAACGAAATCAAGCTCGAAGCAGAAACTCCTGATCCAGATGCTAATTACGTTGAAGCTACACCGGATAATTACTCGAGTCCGAGTGAAGGCGAAGTCGCTGGTGCTCCAATTAATGAGATTACGAGTGACGAAACCTATACGGATAATGCGGTGCTAGACGAGGATGGCGAAGTAATGCGTGACGACGCTGGCAACATGTATATTAGGGATCCTGATAGTCCTGAAACTTCAGAAGAGATTCAACAAAACATTGCCGACGATACGCAAACTACATTCTCAAGCAATCCAGAAGATATTGCAACTTATGATCCGGATGCAGAATCTGAAGCGATTAACGGTTCAATGTCGATAGATGTAACCGATAATGGTGAAGCTGTGATTGGTGGTTCGATAATTCCTGATGAAGTTCTAGCAAACTTTACCCCAGAAGCTCCAGATCCAATTAATGCGCTGGAGGGTCAAGATTTACTCTCTCCTGAGCAAATTAATGACTTGTGGAACAAGTTTAGTCAAATGAATTAACCATATGAAAGGAGGAAATAAGATGGTAAAATCAACAAAACTAAAATTACTGATCTTCGCCCTGTTACTTGGGACATTTGGCTTTGCGTCAAATGCAAGTGCAGCGGGGACTGAACTATGGGGCCCAGAGCGTCCAACTTATAAGTGGGATGCGCCGGCCGACCATCCGGTGTTCAACTCGATCACGGATAACCCACAGATTCAAGATGAACGTAATTTCGTACGCATTAAGCATGCTGGCGATGCTGGTCCTCACGTCAATTCGGTGGATATTGTGCCGGGCGAACGTTACGAAGTTTATATGTATTATCACAATAACGCTTCGGCATCGCTCAATCCAACCGGTGTGGGTTTTGCGCAGAACGTAAAGATGTTCGCAGAGATGCCGGAGAAATTGAATGCTGGTGATACGGCGTTAATTAAGGGTACGATTACTTGGGGTCCAGTTTCTCAAGAAAAACAATCAGTTTGGGATACGACTCAATTGGTTGCAAATGACGAAGTCTATTTGCGCTATGTGCCTAACTCAATGAAGCTTTACAACCAAGGTTACGCTAAAAATGGTGTCGCACTTAATGGTACGGATCTTTTCAGTGAAGTTGGTACTTATATTTCTCACGGTGATCCAGAAGAAGATATCATGTACCTCGGCCTTATTCCGGGTTGTAATGAATTTGCTGGATATGTAACTTTTGAAATTCAAGCTGATTTTGCAAAGTTCTATATGGAAAAGAACGTGAAGATGAGCGATGACAAGAATGGGGAATGGAAAGATACTATTACTGTAGCTCCTGGCGATGAATTGCAATTTAGTGTTAAATACCATAACGAGGGTACAGTTTTGCAAGAAGCTGTAAGGCTCCAGGATGTTTTGCCGGAAGGCTTGGAATATGTTAAGGGCAGTAGCTATGCAATTCCACATTCTGAAATTAACTATCCTCCAGAATTTATTAAGAACACAACGAATGGCTATTCTGAATTTCCTGATGGTGTCTTTGATGAAGATGGTGTCGTGGTGGGCGATTTTATGCCTAAGACCGGCTTCACCTTCTATTACACTGTAAAAGTTGCTGATGCTGATAAGTTTAAAGAATGTACAACCGTTCTTTACAACAAGGCAAGCATTGTAACGGCAAATGGTGCTGAGTTTGATAAGGCAAAAATCACCGTTAATAAAGATTGCAAGACGGACCCAACCCCAGATCCAGATCCAGAAGATCCAAAACCAGAAGATCCAGATCCAGAAGATCCAAAACCAGAAGATCCGGATCCAGAAGATCCAAAACCAGATGATCCAAAACCGGATGATCCAAAACCAGATGATCCAAAACCGGATGATCCAAAACCAGAAGAACCAGAACCGGCACCAGATGAATTGCCAGTGGCTGGTCCATCGGGAATTATCTTCGGAATTGTCGTGGTACTCGGAATTTGTGGTAGCTGCTTCTATCTTTGGAAGGTTAAGCGCACCCTAAATAAAGTTGACGCAAAGGCAGATGTAATGCTAGAGCAGCCAAAAGATAATGAATAATCAAAGAAAAACATTTGTTTACGCTGAAGGTCGAGAGAATATCTCGACCTTCATGGCGGATAGTGTAAAAAAATCTACCTTGAAATACGGGTGGGTTTTTCGTCAGCTTTATTCGTTGCGTTCGGATAAAATTTTGGGGGACGAAATTTTTGACGATGCGTTACCGGAGGACGGCGCGATTATTTTGCGAAATATGCCGAAAAACACGGTTGCTGATATTGAAAAAATCCGTTTTTGGTTGAAAAAGAATAATTATGTATCGATGAATTTTAATGCTGTTGGCGGCTTAATGGCGTCAAACGACAAACAATTTCATCAGTTTATTTTGTCTTATGATGAAAGGACGCGCGATTATGCTTTGCCATCCTATGAGGTGACAAACCAAAAAGACGTAAAAGAATTACTGCGCAAGAAGATAATTCATTATCCGTTTATATTGAAACCACGTGGTGGATCGGTAGGAAAGGGGATTGTCTTTATTAAGGATGAAGCGGCATTGATGATGCAAAAAACCTGGCCGGAAATGCTGGCGCAACAGTTTATTGAATCGGACTACGATTGGCGTGTTTATGTGGTCGGCGGAGTGGCGATTGGTGCTTTGCGACGTGGTGGCAAGGATGACACGAAACCTGATTTTCATGCGTATGCTAATGGAATTGAAAAGACGCCCGAAACTGATCCGGTGGTACTTGCAAAAATTAATACGATTGCCTGTGAATGCACGGCAGTAACTGGTTTGGAATACAGTGGTTGTGATATTATTCGCGATAAAAATACTGGCGAGTATTATTTGCTTGAGGTAAATACGGCGGCAACTTGGGAAGGTAACTATGATAAGATTTTGAATCTTGATATTGGTCGCAAGCTTTTGGAATGGTGCGATGAACGTATGATGGCAAAGAAGACGACGCACGCGGTAGCGATGCGACGTTATGCACATCACCGTCTCGACGCGATTGCACCGAAGGTGGCAAAGGAGTTCCACGATATTATAGGCTGGCGTAAAGAGGCGAAAACTACCAAGAAACGTGATCTTAAATCTCGTCTCAGGAATGCATACGCGGAAATTCAGGGTGGTAAGGATGTTACTTCGTATAAGGCTTTGCTTGATGAAGTAGAGAATATGCCGATGTGCTGGGCGGGGAATTTTATCGGTAGCGACATTTGGGGTGAGGATGGTGCTTTTGAAGATGATTGTATCCCGACAGCTTACTACTTGGCAATTCGGGAAAAGTATGATAAAATAGCAAGAGTTAATTAATTTTTAAGGATTAATATGAAGAAAGCAGTTATCCTCGTCGG
>JAZUJS010000018.1:0-11264 GCA_045642865.1 Candidatus Nanosyncoccus sp. | reverse complement strand
ATGACGAAAGCTACGTCTTTTGCGCGAATTGGTTTTGATGGGAAAGGGCAACCGATTTGGCGTAACACTTATCAAGTTACGCCCGGCGAACCAAATGAGTACCAACAATTCCGCTCCTGCCCTGAAGGTAAAGTCATCAATGAAACTACTGGCAACTGTGTCAAAGTTGTTGAAGTTGAAGAAAAAACCTGCGACGTCGGATATTACCTAAATGAGGAAACTGGACGGTGTAGAAAAATTCCAGTTGAGGAAACGAAAGAATGTGAAGAAGGGTATTACTTAAATCCAGATACAAACCGTTGCAAGAAAATCATTAAAAATGACGGTGCAGAATTTCCTGTTGTTCCAGAAACTTTTAGTTCGGAGACATCATTTGTGGCGCTCTATGCCGTGATTGGAATTGCAGCGCTCGGCGTAGCTTATATTGTTTTCCAATTCCGTAAGGAAATTATGAAATTCTTTCGTAAAGTTTTTCGACGATCTCATTAAAAACATCATCGCGTGATTGGTTACCGTTAACTTCAATTAACATTCCTAATTCACGATAATGATTAAGCACTGGCAACGTTTTTTCGCGGAATTCAGTCAAGCGAGTTTTGAAAATTTCAATATCACCATCATCGGCTCGGTTACCACGATCGCCTAATTCTTTGGCGGCATCAAAACGTGTAATTGCGTCTTCTTCGGAAATTTTTAGGTTGATAGCGAAAGCGATTTCGTGATTACCTTCTTTTGCGCTTGCCATAACTTGATCTTCTTCACCAAACCAACGTCCAATCGATGACAAAACGAGCGGAAAGCTTGCTAACTCTTCGCGCTTAAAATACGGCAAGACCCATTCGTAAAAAACATTAGTCGGAATTAATTTTCCGCTTGCCGATAAACTCTCATTTTGTTCTTGTTCGATCTCGCGAATAATCATACCACTCGATAAAAACTTAGCGTTAAGTGCTTCGGCTAAACGCATACCTTGTGTATCTTTGCCAGACATTGGCAATCCAAAAATATTAATTGATTTGGTACCGATCCAAGATTTGATTTTTTGAACTTTTTCTTCCATATTCAGATTATAGCATGTCACCCCTTAAAAATTTTTCCTAAAATGCCCTTGACAGAAAAGTTTAGGGGCGATAAGATACAAATATATTAACTTAAGGAGGAAAGCTTAAATGGCTTACGAACATACAAACGGCAAGGGAATCAAGTACTACTTGCATAAATCTGAAGTTACTCTTCGTGGTGGCAAACCTCAGACTATCTATTTCTTCACCAAAGACGAAAAAGGTGGCAAGGGAACCCCATGTGATCTCCCAGCTGATCGTAAAGTCTGCGAAAATCCACGCAACGGTTTCTTGACTCTCAAGAAAAAATAATTGCGCGCAAGTTAATTAGGTGCAAAAAGACGTCCTGTAGCAATACGGCGTCTTTTTTTTGTGTTGAAATTTTAGGACTTGCGCGAAAGCTCGAGCCTGGCTCCGTGCTGTTTGCGGTAAGCCATCGCTCTAAGAGCTCCCAAAGGGAGCTCTATCGCTTGATGGTTTTCCCCAAAAATGCAGGACAGCTTTGCTGTCCTTCTATTTTTTTTGCTACAGCAAAAAAATAGGACAACCTTCGGTTGTCTGCATTTTTGTGGTAGGGATGCTAGGACTCGAACCTAGGACACTGCGTGTATAAGACGCATGCTCTAACCAACTGAGCTACATCCCCATCTACCCCATTTTAGCACAAAATGATATAATTTTAAGCGTGAGCAGGAAAAAAATCGAAAGTTTTAAATATCGTTTTCGCCAATACATATACAAAGCGAAGCATGATTTTCTTGCAACTGAAAATGTTATCCTGATAATTGCTGCCGTCATTTGCCTTGTCTTGACTGGAAACATTATTAATTCGATGACTAGAAATTGGACTCTTACCGAGGAACTTGCTAAGCAAAATCAAGCACAAAATCTTCTACGAATTGAAATTGAAACCGCTGAACTTGAAAACGAATATTATAAATCGAGCGAATATCAAGAACTTGCGGCACGCAAGCTAGCCGACAAACAATTGCCTGGTGAACATATGGTTGTTATGCCAAATAATTCCGAGTCAGCAAAAAATAAACACGCCAACATGAAGAAGAACGAAGAGCCAATTGTGCAAAAAACTAACCTTGAAAAATGGATTTCGTTTCTTTTTCCGTCCTACTAGTATGATATAATATAAGCATGAGAAGTTTCCGCAAAGGCTTTACTCTTATTGAGGTCCTCTTATTTTTGGCGATCTCTGGTGTTTTGATGGTTGGTATTATTGTTGGCTCTACCAACGCCATTAATCAACAGCGCTATAATGATTCGATCCAGAATTTTGCCGAATTTCTTCGCGGTATCTACACTGACGTATCGAATCCAAAAGGTCTTAGTCCGGGAGCGAACGGCGGGCGCTCCGAAAAAGCAATCTATGGCAAACTAGTTACATTTGGTGAGAAAACCGACAATCCGGATCAAAAAATTTTCACCTACAATGTGGTTGGTAATATTAGCGACAATAGGATTAGTGGCGATGTCCTAAAAACGCTTTCCGAGTTAAAAGCTGACGTTATTCAAAAAGACCCGATTAGTGGCCTTACGACTCTGTATGGTGGACAAGGCAGCTATGCGTTGAACTGGGATGCAAAAGTTCAAAATGCTAACAAAGACCCTTTCGTGGGTGCACTCCTAATTGTGCGCTCGCCAAGCTCCGGTACAGTTTATACTTATACGCTTAGTGGCACTACTGTGGAAGTTAATCGAACCGTTAAAGAAAAAGGCGCCAGTGCACTTTCACAACTTTTGAATAGTTTTTCCAATTCTGCCACTTTGGACTTTTGTATTGCTCCGGAAGGCATCACGCTTTATAATGGCAAACGCCAAGATGTTCGCATTGCACCAAACGCACACAATAGTTCTAGTATTGAGCTAATCGATCTTGATTCGTCGGAGAATATATGCGCCAAATAAGACTTAACAAGAACAAACGCGGCTTTACACTTATTGAGCTTCTTTTTTCAATTACTTTTATCTCGATTTTAGCTCTCACAATTGTTGTAATTACGATGAATATTTTAGCTGATTACCGTCGCGGCCTTACGATAAAGCAAATTAATACCACTGGTAATGATTTAATTGATGATTTTCGTGCTGCTATTGCTGACTCTTCCGCGAAAAGCATACTTGACCTCTGCGCCAGCGTCTATAAAGATCAGGCAACTAACCAATCTTGCCAGGATGACTATGCATATAGTTTTATTAACCTAGTTCGTATTGCTGACGTCGAGATTGGTGACGACAAATCGGAAAATCATAAAGTTGTAAAAGACGTTCCTGTGTATGGTGCATTTTGTAGCGGAACCTATTCATATATTTGGAATAGTGGCTATTTCTTTGGCGAGAATTATTCCGTCAATACTAGCAAAGCCACATTTAAATATACTGATGTTTATGATGGCACAGAAAAGACTGCCACTGATTTTCGCATCCTAAAAGTCAAGGATCCATCTCGAACTGTTTGCGTTTCACAAAAAATGGCGCACGAGACTGGTGCGGTTTACTTCAAAAACACAAGCTTACGAAGAATACTTAAAAGTGATTTTGTCGTTGATAATAATTATGGCAAAATCGTCGAAAACCCAGTTGAATTACTTGTTGGCGTAAATGGAAAAAATGATTTAGCTTTGTATGAGTTTAATATTTCTCAGCCAGCACAAGATCCGACCACTCGCAACACCTTCTATTCGGGCACATTCATTTTGGCAACCGTAACTGGTGGAATTAATATTAAAGCGTCTGGCAACTACTGTGCGACGCCAGCCGAATATGACATAGAAAATTTTGATTATTGTGCTATAAATAATTTTAAGTTCGCAATACAAGCGAGTGGAGAATAACATGAAAAAACATACTGGTGCTGCATCATTCTATATAGTTACAATCGCAACTTTGCTTTTGTCAATTATCGTGATGAGCTTTGCTATGATTGCTTTGTCGGAATCGAACCGCACAACCGACAGTGATTTGTCGCAATCTGCCTACGATTCAGCTTTGGCTGGCATCGAAGATGCGAAGGTTGCAATCCTAAATTATCAAAGCTGTCTCAACCAGGGTTACAGTGCAGCTTCCTCAATTACAAAAGATGGCAATACGACCTGTGAAGAAATTATTTACATCATGGAGCACCCTGATTGCGATATGGTTGGCCATATCCTAAACCGCATTCCAGAAAACGAGAGCGGGGAAGTACTCGTACAGGAATCTGTTACAAATAAAAATAATATGGAGCAAGCATATACTTGTGTGAAAATTTCAAATACCGTTAATGAATATCGTGGCACACTTAGCTCCGCACAAGCTTCGCGTATCGTTCCGCTCAAAGTTGATAATGCTGATCAAATTAAATCAATTAAAATTAGTTGGCTCTCGGATACCGATACGACGAACTTCAAATATAATAATATTTTGTCAACGACTGGCGCCGTCAAATTCCCAACCCTCACCTCTTCGCAAATTGCCACTCCGCCAACTATTTCAGTTCAGTTGATTCAAACCGCAATGACATTTAACTTGGATAGTTTTGATGTTTCTCGTGTTGATTCAAATGGTAAAACCGGCACTACGAACCGTGGCACCTTGTATTTCGTTCCATCCAATAAGAAAAAGGCCAAACATGATTACTACAATAGTAGTGCTCAAGTTATTACAAAAGAAGAAGATGCTAGCTACTACGACATAACGAGCGACAACAAACTTCTCGACAACGACTCAATAAATTTTGTCACTTCAAACGATAAAACCTCTCGTAATGTTCCAATTACTGTCTATTGTCCAGAAAACTCTGGCCAAGAATTTGCTTGTTCAACTTCCATTGAGATTCCTCGCCCGGTTGTCGGCCCAGATGGCAGTACAGCTCGTAGCCCAGAAACATTCATGCTCGTACTCTCCTTGCCTTATGGCCAGCCAGATACGGATTTTGCAGTCGAAGTGTGTACTGATTCAAGCTGTACTTCAATTGATGCAGCCGCTGAAAAAACCGAAGGTAACAATAGTGTCGCATTCAAAGATGCGCAAATCAGTATTGATTCAACCGGTCGCGCCAACGATCTCTATCGCCGCATCGAAACTCGTATAGAAGAATATGATGAATACTTCCCAGTCACTATGTACGCTCTCACGCTAACTGGTGCTGACAACACAATTGTAAAAACAATTGAAACTACTGCCGAACATAGCGCCGCCGATTACATCAACCATTAATTAGAGAATAATTCGAAACATTTTTCCAGATTGTATCTGTTCGTTTGAGATGGTAAAATAAAAACTATTATGAGGTATGCGTGTAAGAAAAAAGAAAGCTTATTTAAGCGTATTGTTTATTTGATTGCGCTTATCTCGACCTTAGTTTATATCGGTTATCGCATTATCTTTACTTTGCCAATCGGCCTCGGTTTTCTCAATATGTTCTTTGGTATTATTGTGGTACTCGTTGAATTAACTGAAGCCATCGAGTTCTTTGTTTATTATTTCAATACTCTCCGCATGAAAAAAACTTCACCCAAGACTCCAAAGTATGAAGCGGATAGTTTGCCTGATGTTGATGTATTTATTGCGACAATTAATGAGGATACTGAGTTATTGTCCGACACTATTGATGCTTGTCTTGCAATGCAATATCCAGATCTAAAAAAAGTCCACATTTATCTATGCGATGATGGCGATCGTAATTACGCGCGTACTTTGGCCAAGAAGAAAAAAATTGGTTATATTACCCGTACTAATAATAAGCATGCCAAAGCAGGAAATTATAATCACGCGATAAGCGTAACGAGCTCTCCGCTGATTGCCACCTTCGATGCTGACATGAAGCCGACGCCGGATTTTCTCTTAAAAACTGTCCCGTTCTTCACTAAATACGATAATATGGGTTTCGTGCAAGCACCACAAAGTTTTGAAAATCCAGACATTTTTCAAAAGCGTCTTAGTCTCAAAACACCATTCGAACAGGAATATTTTTATCATCAGATTCAACTTGCTCGTAATAATATTAATTCAACCATTCTCTGTGGTACAAACTGCGTAATTTCTCGTGAGGCGCTTATAAGTGCCGGGGGCTACGCCGAAGAAACTATTTCCGAAGACATTGCGACCGGTATGCTTATTGAGTCTATGGGCTATCAAGGCTTGGCCATTGATGATATTGTAGCCTACGGCGATGCGGTCAACGAGGTAAATGGATTCTTAAAACAGCGTTCTCGCTGGGGGCGAGGCTGTATTCAGACTATTAAAAGGTATGGCGTTTTCCGTAATCACGGATTGAATTTCCGCCAAAAACTCGATTATTTTGCTGCTATTAACTATTGGGCCTATGGCATCAAACGTTTTATTTATATGATTTTGCCACTCTTCTTCGCGTTCTTTGGCATTATCGTTGTTAAATGCGATCTCAAAGTATTTCTAATCATCTTTCTTTCTGAATATATTATTAAACGTTTTGCGATTGATATTCTTTCCGGTAATAAACGTTCATCTGTCTGGAACAAAATCTACGAGCTCATTTTAATGCCAGTCATGGCTAAGGATATTCTAAAAGAAGTTTTTGGTCTCAGCGACACTACCTTTAATGTAACACCAAAAGGCAAAAACAATAAATCCGGTCATGTACCGATGCGACTTCTCTGCAACCATATAATTTTGCTCGTCTTAAATATTACCGGGATAATTCTGGCTAGTATTAACATTTCACAAAAAGGATACGTGGACTACATTTTGCCACTGGTTTGGCTTGGCACAAACTCATTATATCTTGTGGTTGCCCTACTCTTTGATTTGCGCAACAATCGCAAGTGTCCAGGCTTCCGTCCAAACCAAATCAAAAGGTATAGTTTCAAATCATATCTCTATCTAATCAAAAAAAATAAGGCTCCAAAGTGCGCAGAGGAAAAATAAATTTACGTCTTTTTATTTCCGATATCATCATGATGACTGTAGTTATTGTGGGGGCCATCGTGATTAAAAATATTAACGAAGATCCACATGGTGTGCGCCATAATGGCTGGTTAAGTGTTGATTCGTCAAACATCGTAAATGAACATAACGAAGTTTTTCAAATGCGTGGCATTAGTTCGCATGGTATTCAGTGGTTTGGGGATTTGTATAATTACGAGAATCTTAAATATCTTAAGGAACAATGGGGAATAAATGTTTTTCGTGTGGCAATGTATACCGATTCGGACATAGATGGATATGTCTCACATCCAGAACTTTATGAACGTGCTACGCAAATTATTGATGACTGCGTAGAGCTTGATATGTATGTCATTATCGACTGGCATATTCTTAATGACAGTGATCCGCGTATACACCAAAATGAAGCGCGTGAATTTTTCGAGCGCATTTCGCAACAATATCAGAACACACCGAATGTTATCTATGAGATTTGTAACGAGCCAAACGGCGAGACGAAGTGGGAAGATGTCAAGCAATATGCTAATGAAATTATTCCGGTCATTCGCAATAACTCACCTAAATCACTTATCGTAGTTGGTTCGCCAAATTGGAGCCGCGATTTGTCATCTATTGCACTCGCGCCGCTTGATTTTTCAAATATCGCCTATGCACTTCATTTTTATTCCGGCGTCGACAATCAAACTCTTCGCACCAAAATTGATAATTTCCGCGAAAAGGGATTTGCGGTCTTTGTAACTGAATGTGGCGCTACGAACGAAACGGGTGATGGTAAACTTTTTGCCGACGCCTTCAAACGCTGGACGGATTATCTCGACGAAAAACAAATCAGTTGGCTATTTTGGTCATTCTCAAACAAAGAAGAAACTTCATCGATTGTTCAGCCGGACTTTGAAAATGGCCAGGAAATCGATTTGAAGCTTACCGAAACCGGGCAGATGTTAAAAACGATTCTGAAGCCAGCAGACAATTAATAAAAACACTTGCATTATTAAATGCTTATGATAATATGGTGTTATAAAGGTCATAATATTTTTTGGGAACACTCACCCAGAAAAAACAAAAGGGAGATAAAATGTTAAAATCAAAAACAAAATTGATGGCAATGTTGTTTTCATTTGCTAGTATTTTTGTTGCATCAATAATTGGTAGCTCAAAAGCATATGCTGTTGACGATATTGAAACTGGGCTATTCACGGACAATAACGATGTTCGCTGGGAATACATCTACGATTACACCGATCCAGATTATGTACGACTAAGTGTCGGCTTCTATGATCGTCCAGTATCGATGACGACCATCGTGGCCCCTTCCTTGAGTGACGTGAAGGGCTATGTTCCAAGTATTGACCGTAATATTCAAGTTTTCTCCCTAGAAGATGCTACTGGTGAGCTTTACTCGCAAACTCCACGCATCGCCACTACTGATGTGACCACTGTAGATTTTACTGCGACCGACGCAATTCTCTCTGGCGTCGCCCCAATGCTTAATCCAGAAGTTGAGGTTGAGCTTATCTTCGGTGATGGTGCAGTCATTGAAGGCTATGCAACATCTACCTCATTCACTCCGGAAACAGATGACACTTCTTATACCGCGCTCGCGCACGTTGAATATGAAAAATACGAAGGCTATGGCGCATTCGCCAATTATAAGCTTAAACTTACAAACTTAGACAAAGTTGCGGTCATTGGTAATAATGCTTTCTTCGGCTCAACACTTAATGAGGCGAACCGCGACATTACGATTGCTGCAACTCAGGAACTCGGCAACCGTGCTTTCCAACGTACCAATATCCGCTCTGCAACATTGCATATCCCAACTGTTCCATATGGGGCATTTATGGAATGTGCAAGTCTTGAAAACGTTACCTTTGGCGACGAAGTGACCGATATTCTTGACGAGGCTTTCTGGGGAACAACATCTCTTGCAATCGATGTAGCTTTGCCAGATGCAATTACTGAGGTAAAACCTAGCATCTTCCGTGAATCGGGCATTCGTTCGATCGACTTAAATAACGCTACGAGCGTTGGTGGCTATGCCTTCTATAAGTCCGGCATAGAATCAATCGACTTTGGCGAAGCCACTACTATCGGTTTTCGTTCCTTTGAGGGCACCAATCTCGGCGCTTTGGATTTTTCAACTACAAAGGTTAAAGATATTAAAGCGGGAGCCTTCAGGGAAACAAACCTTACCGAGCTTAAACTTGATGGCGTGGAAGGTCTTGGCTTTAAAGTTTTTGAAAAAAATGATATCAAAGAGATCGTTCTTCCAAAATCGCTCAAAAGAATGTATGAAGGCTTCTTCTTTGCTGGCAATCATCACCTATCCAAGGTCACTGTTGCGTATGATACGATGTCTGCTGGCACTACGACCACCTTTTGTGCAGTGATGGGTCTTGGTATGGGGCCAAACCACGATGAAGGAGTTTGTGACTACTATACTGGGAGCAGGCCTGATGATGAACAAAAGCCAATTACGGAAATAATCGTTTTAGCTCCGTATGCTGAGGATGAGCCAGTGAGTGAAGACCATGTTACTTGTGACGAATATCCGGTCATGGCTTATCAGAACGGTGGTAGCGGCTATTCGGTGGGGAATTGTTCTGATCATGAAAAAGCTTATGGCTCATTTGAAATGTACAAAAATGTTATTGCTCCTGGATATTTCTATGCGATGACAAATACGAAAAAAATATATATTGGTGATGGAATGGAATTTATTGGTGATAGAGCCTTCCACTTCTTGGCTCAAGACTGGGTCTCACAAGGAAATCATCAGCTATCTTCAGAAGAGTTTCTCTGTGTCACTTATGGAACTCATTGTTATGATTACAATCGTGCGAGGCGCGTAGTTGAAGAAATTCGTTTGCCGGAAGGACTAAAAGGTATTGGTGATATGGCATTTTCAAATATTAACCCAATCGATAATATCAAGGTTAATTTGCCAGAGTCACTATTATATATAGGTAATCAGGCATTCTTCTACTGTGATGGTTTGCATATAGATTTCTATTTGCCAAATTTGGAGTATCTTGGTCCGCATGCATTTTATCAGGCGGGTATTCGTGACATTACTCTTAGCGACCATCTCATCTTTATTGGCCCCGCTCCATTTCATGGTGATGCTTTTACACGCAACGTAACATTCGACTTGGACTTTATGGGGCCTTCAGTAACTACTAGCTACTCGTACAGCTCTGGGGGGCCATTAATGTGGTTAGTATGTGGTGATGATCATTACTATATAAGATCAAATAGTGGTAAGTGGCAAAAATATGGCAACATTACGTTCACTGAAAAAGTTAAATCTGGAAGAATTTCGACTGCAATGTTCTATGGTACATCTGCTGACACTATTGACTTGAGTAAGTCTGGTATTAAAGAGGTTGTGGCTAATGCTTTCAATAATACGACCGCTGAGGAAATTCTTCTGCCAGAGCATCTAGAAACAATTGGTGAAAACGCGTTTGTATTTGCGAATATCGAAAAAGAATTAGTCCTTCCAGACACTCTCAAGACAATTGGATACGCTGCGTTTACTCTCGCACATGAAAATCCGAAATGGCCAGATTGTAAAGGCGAAGAAAGATGTGGAATGCCAGTAAAGATTACTTCGCTTCCGCAATCCCTCGAACAAATTGCTACGTATGCTTTTTCGCGCAACACTGGGCTTACGGCTGATGTAGATTTGCCAAACGTCAGAACTATCGACACTGGCGCGTTTTCAGAATCCGGAATTCATTCAATCAAGCTTTACGAATCACTTACTAGTGTTGCACCAAATATTGCAACTGTATGTGATGATTTGGAAGATATTTATATTGACTATAACCTTACTATGCCATTCCAGTATATGTATCACAAAGGTGCAGGCAAACCGCAAACATATGGAAATATTACATTTGGACCTCACGCTACAACCGAACCGGTAAGTGGTGGGTATATGTATGGAATTACGGCCAATGTAATCGATGCTAGCCAAGCGCCATGGAAACATCTTGCACCTTCTGCGATGTTCCAGGAAGTTGTTGCTAACGAAATTCGTTTACCAGAAAATCTCGAAGTCATCGATGTCGCCGCCTTCTATGAGGCGAAAACCGAAAAGCCAGTTGTCATCCCAGACTCCGTCAAATCAATAGGCCCGTACGCCTTCCAATGGTCCAACGTCACCATAGACCAACTCCCAGACAGTCTTGAAGATCTCCAGTACGCAGCCTTCTATGGCGCAGACCCACTAGACGATCTCATCATTCCAGCTGGTCTCACAAACTTCTCAGAATCAGCCTT
>JAZUJS010000017.1:0-20894 GCA_045642865.1 Candidatus Nanosyncoccus sp. | reverse complement strand
GTAGGAGCCGTCGGCGGTTTTGATGTGAGAGGTGGAAACGGTGACATGGGCGCCGTCTTCTTCAAAAACAGAGGTCGAGCTGGAGGCGGCTGGGGCCTGTTTTTTGGTGGGGACGAAATCCATGTATCTTTTGTTCATGCTTTTACTCTCTTTGCTATATCGATTATATCAGTGAACTCACTGAGTATCAAGCTGGAGTTGCTCATGAGGAGGCCGTTGATGCCAGGGACGGTGAGGTAGGCGCCGGCGTTGGATGGCGTGACGCTACCGCCAAAGAGGATTGGCATGTTGGCGGCGACTTCTTCGCCGTAGATTTCGGTAAGGGTGGAGCGGATGAGGCGGACGACTTCGGCGACTTCGTCGAGTGTGGCGAGGCGGGCGGCTTTGTTGGCGGAAATTGCCCAGACTGGATCGTAGGCGATGATGACTTTATCGATATCTTCAATGGCGACATCAATGAGGGAGCCGATGACTTGGTCACGGATGACGTCGGCGGTTTCGCCGAAGGCGCGTTCGGATTCGGTTTCGCCTACGCAGACGATTGGGGTGATTTTGTTGCGGACGGCTGCTTCGACTTTTTTGCGGATAAATTTATCATCTTCGTGGAAGATGTGGCGGCGTTCGGAATGACCGACGATGGCGTAGTCAACGATGCCGCGGAGTTGGGCGAAAGAGGTCTCGCCAGTGAAGGTGCCGTAGTCACGGTAAAAACCGTTCTGAGCGGCAAGCTTCATGACATGGCGGTCAATTTGAAGAGAAAGAGGCTGTAGGGCGATGGTCGACGGAGCGATGACCACTTCAAGATCGCGGGCGCGCGGGACCGCTTTTAAAAGTTTATGAAGATAGATTGAAGATTCACCGATGGTGAAGTTCATTTTCCAGTTGCCGACTACGTACGTTTTCATGCTCTTATTTTATCATAAAATGCTAATGTTTAGATGGGTTTTGTGTTAAAATTATGTTATGAAAATCTTGGTCGTGGGCAATATTTTTAAAGATGTTTATCTAAATATTGATGAGCGCACAGAAAAATTGGAAACTGATACGAACGGTGTGAAATGGCTCGATTTGAGTTTTGATGCGAGCGAGCACCGCTTTTTTAGGCGCGTGGGGAGTTTTGGCGGCGCCGTGATTTCACTTGAAGTTTTGAGCAAAATGGGGCTCGAGGTTAGTCTTTCTGGTTCCAACATTAGCTTTGATGAGGATGGAATTATTACGAATGGTGAAATACAAGCCGATATTCATCGCTATATTTTGATTTATGACGGTGAAACTTCTTTTTTGGCGCCAAGTTTTGAGCGCGTTTCGACTTTTGTGGCGCCTAAAGAGCCGGTGGATTGTATTTTTGTGGACCGTTCAGCGAATTTGAAGGATGTTAAACCGATTTTGAAATATCTCGAGGAAAATCCACAAACTAAGCTGGTGGTGCACGCACGCAAGAATGCGCGCGGCGTGGTTGAGAAGGAACTCGCACCGCGGGCCGCGATTGTTTTTGCTGAATCGGAGCAGATTAAAAATGTCGATCCGAAGCATTTGATTTTGATTAAGAAAAACAAGGTGTCGTTTGGTGAAATTTCGCAAGAATTTGGCTTGCCGCGCGAGAATTTGATGACGCATTTGTCGATTTATACGATTTTGGCCGCCACGATTCTTGGTGGCATCATGACAAAACGCAGTATTAAAGAAAGTTTTAGGCTGGCCCGAGCTAATGTGGAAAATTCTTCGCTCGATGCCACACTTAGCCTCGAGCATCTCGAAGAACTCGCAGCGTAGCTCCGAGCACCCCGAAGAACTCGCAGCGTAGCTCAAAAAATAATCCCCTTAGCTCAAAAAAATCCCCTTTCGGGGATTTTTTATTGGTGGGTGACTTTGACCATGGCTGGACGGAGAATTTCCTGCTCGTAGTAGTAGCCTGGGCGCAGGACTTCGGCGATGATTTCCTTGTCGCCATCGGCATCGTCCATGGAGATTGCGTCGTGCAAATCCGGATTAAATTCGGTTTGGTTAGGGATGATATCCATTTTTTGCAAGTTCAGCTCGTGCATTGTTTTTTCGAGGGATTTTTGCATCGGAGCAAGCTCGGCATAAATTGAAATTGCGCGGTCGAGATCGTCGAGAAGTGGCAAAATCTTT
The DNA here is from genome assembly GCA_045642865.1 of Candidatus Nanosyncoccus sp. Classification (GTDB taxonomy): domain Bacteria; phylum Patescibacteriota; class Saccharimonadia; order Saccharimonadales; family Saccharimonadaceae; genus Nanosyncoccus. The sequence continues at coordinate 18,761 of JAZUJS010000017.1, read as the reverse complement.
GCGATTGTGGCGAGCTTGGTGGTGTTTTTGAGATTATTTTCGCGGATTTCGATTTGTTTGCGGTAGTTTTCAAAATCGGCGCGCGTGCGCTGAAGATCGCCGACGAGCTCGTTGATTTTAAGATTTAGAGCTGCGATTTCGGCGTCTTTTGGATCGCTGGCATTATCGGTTGGGTTGGTATTTTTTTCTTTTTTGATCATAAAATCTCCTCTAACATGTTTCCTGCGCGGCGCACTAAGGCCATGACGCGACCGTAGTTTTGGCGGGTTGGGCCGAGAACGCCGATATAACTTTTATCTGAATATGGTGAACGGAATTTAGAAATAATTAACGAAACGTCGGAAGTTTTGCCGATTGGGTTTTCGTGGCCAATGAAGATGTTGAGTGGCTCACCAGGGGCGGCTTCGCGGAGCCATGGCTCGAGATTGTCGAGTAACTTGGCGACTGATTGGACGCGGCGAACATCGATAAATTCTGGCTGAGTGAAGAGACGAGCAATGCCAGACAGATATAGCTGACCATCAATAGTGGCAAGACCAAGGTTGCCAGTGAGCTCGACGAGCGAGTCAACAGCACCACGAATGGCGGCGTCAGCACGCGATTGTGAGTTGACGCGGACCTCGAGGGCATGGGCGCCACGGTCTAGAGCGGAGCTGTGCTCAACGCTAGTTTTAGATTCATCAAGATTATTCACATAAAAACGGTAGCCAGCATCAGTTGGAACACGACCGGCCGAAGTATGCGGCTGGGCGATGAGACCAAGAGACTCGAGGCGTGCCATTTCGGCACGGATAGTGGCTGGCGAAACGTCAAAAAGTTTGGCGAGAGTTACGCTTCCGACCGGTGAAGCCGTTTCAGCATACTCTTCGATAATTGAAAAAAGAATTCCTTTTTGGCGCTCAGTTAATTCCATAACCTTATTATACAAAATTAGCAGTGAAAAGGCAAGAGTGCCAATTTATGGAACAAATTATTCGCGTGGTGAGTTATTTTTTTGTGATGTGAGTCATTTACGAGACGGGCTAGATAAAGAGGACGGCAATTTTGATAAAAAGCCAAATGAGAAAACGGATGAAGAGAATAATTAGGAAAATGATAGTGAAAAGGATGGCGATGCCGGAGCCACACGGAGTCCAGATTGGCGACGAATATTCGCGACGATAGAGTTCGGTTGATGGAATATCGGCGTAAATTGTATCGATGATGAAGTCTGTGGTTGGATGCTTGGCGATTTCATCCGTCATACATTTAACATAGCCGTCGCTGTACCAGGCCCAGCCATTTTGGGCCGCAATCGGGCGGCAGATGTCGGATGCCATGGCAAAAATGTTGCCATTTGGGTTTTGATCGTTGTTGGTGATTTGGAGTTCGGCTTCAAATATGGCCGCTTCGGCGGCGCGACGATATTGTTGTTCGAGATAGAATGGTGCTGTACCGAAGAAAATCGCTTGCTCGCCATTACTTTCTTCAACATTAATAATAATATGTGAAAAAGTAAAATCTTTGAGCTCAGTGAGACGCTCGGTAATTTCAGTTTCATTCCCTGATGCATCGGCCGCCATCACGGCATCGCGCAGCTCAATCATTTTGAGGTGATCACAGCGCAAAAGCGTCGCATCGAGATAAAAAAGCGGAATTAAAATCAAAAGGATTTGCCACGTCTTCGGACGTAGGAATTTGAGCCTTTTGATTTTCTTTCCGTTTAGTCCACCCATATTTATTTTATTGTATCATTAATCTTCTTCGGGAATGATAGCAAGATGCGATTCGTCGAGTTGGATTTGATCGACAGTTGATGGAGAATCCATCATGAGATCGATACCGTTACCGTTCTTTGGGAAGGCGACGATGTCGCGGATGTTTTCGACACCTTCGAGCACCATGAAGATGCGCTCGATGCCAAAGGCACAACCAGCGTGCGGTGGAGCGCCGAATTTGAAGGCGTTGAGCATGCCAGCAAAGCGACTTTCGACATATTTTTTGTCGTAACCCAAGATATTAAATACTTTGTACATAATTTCTGGGTTGTAGTTGCGGACGGCGCCAGAACAGATTTCGTAGCCGTTCATAACCATATCAAATTGATCAGCGACAATGGCAAGTTTTTCGGCATCAGTTTCGGCATTTTCAAGAGCTTCGATACCACCTTTTGGCATTGAGAATGGGTTGTGGCCAAAGTCGAGTTTTTTGTTCTTATCATCCCATTCGTAGAATGGAAAATCGACGATCCAGCAAAGAGCAACGATGTTTGGGTCTTTCAATTTGAAGAAGTCAGCGAAGGCGATGCGGAGCTGGCCGAGGACTTTATTAACCTTGGCACGCTCGTCGGCACCAAAGAAGACAGCATCGCCATCTTCGGCACCCATGTGTTCTTTGACGCCGGCAATTTCCTTTTCGGACATAAATTTCAAAATTGGAGATTTGGCTTCGCCATTTTCATACATAATGTAAGCAAGACCACCAGCACCAAGTTTGCGGGCTTTGTCGGTGAATTCATCGATCTGAGAACGGGTGAGTGAGGCACCACCTTTAACGCAAATTGCTTTAACGCATGGAGCCTTGAAAACCTTGAAGTCGGTTTCGGAGAAAATGTCGGTGAGTTCGGTAAGTTCCATGCCGTAGCGAAGGTCTGGCTTGTCGACACCGTATTTTTCCATTGATTCGACGTATGGGATGCGTGGAACTTCTTCGGAGAGAAGTTTTTTGCCAGCGAAATCTTTGACGAGACTCTTGATTAATGGTTCCATAGTTTCGCGGACGGTTTCGCCATTATCGACGAAAGCCATTTCGGAATCGAGTTGATAGAAGTCGCCATAGAGACGATCAGCACGCGGATCCTCATCGCGGAAACATGGAGCGATTTGGAAATAACGTGGGATACCGCCAACCATCAAAAGTTGCTTAAACTGTTGTGGAGCTTGTGGCAAAGCATAGAATTTGCCCGGATGAAGACGAGATGGAATCAAGAAATCGCGTGCGCCTTCTGGGGACGAGTTTGCCAAAATTGGCGTGGTAACCTCGATAAAATCATGATCATACATGAATTCGCGCATAAAGCGATAGTAGCGAGAACGTTCTTGAAGCATTTTGAGCATGCTTGGACGACGCAAATCGAGGAAGCGGTATTTGAGACGGAGGTCTTCGCCGGATTTTTCGCCATCATCGTGCGTATTAACAAGTGGGGTTTCAGATTTATTTAAGAGAACAAGATTTGAAACAACCAATTCAATATCACCGGTGGCGATATTTGGATTTTTGAGTTCTGGCGCGCGCTCACGCATGGTACCAGTTGCAGTAAGAACGTATTCGTCGCGGACAGATTCGGCTAGTTTGAAAGAATCGGCATTTTCTGGCGTAATAACGAGTTGAATAATTCCGGTATGGTCGCGGAGGTCAATAAAAATCAATCCACCATGATCACGGCGTGAATTAACCCAACCAGATACGGTTACAGTTTTGCCTAAAAAATTTTTTAAATCGGTATTTAGTGTTCTCATATGGTATATTATACCATATTTTAGGCTAAAAGATAATCTAGAAGCATCTCTATTGTAAAGAATCCAGCAAGTTCTTCTTTATCGTTCAAAACGAGGTAATAGAAGCAGCCTGTGCGGCGCAATTCTTCAACAACTTTTGGCAGCTGATCGTTTTCGTGTAAATAATGGACGTTTTTATCAAGAAACTTATCGGCGCGGTCGGTCTTTTTAATTTCGAGAGCGTTCAAGGCTTCAGTGTGGATGACGCCCAAAACATGATTATTCTTATCAATGACAGGAAAATGGAGAAAACCGGATTTATATAGACGGTCGAGAGTAAGTGGACCAAGGAAATCTTTTTCGTAGACAAAAACCATGTCGGATTTTTTGATCATTAAATCCTTAACTTTACGCGAATCAAAACACATTATGGCTGAGATTTTGGCACGTTCGGATTTGCTAATTACAGATTGGGGAGTACGGCGCATTACCCCTACGAACTCTTCGAGAGTTTTAGGAGTATATTTGGGAGCTGGAGTCTTTTTGCGATACTTATCGAGTTTCGGGTCAATCCAGACTACAAACTTTTTCATCAACCTTTCCCACATGCTATAATTATAACATTAAAGGAGATAAATATAATGAACAAGATTTTGGCTACGGTTATTGGACTGATTGTCGTGACCCTGCTCGGCTTTGCTACCTACGGAATTATTGATGGTAACGCCAAAATGACAAACTTCGACAACTATGATTTTTATTCAATCATTGAAGGCACAAAAGATAATGGCAATATTTCTGACCACGTCAAAGGTGATCCTGAGGCAGAGGTTTTGATTTTCGAATATGCTGATTATCAATGCCCTGGCTGCGCCACGATGAATCCAAAAATCAACAAGGCAATTGAGGCTTTGGATGGCAAAGTTGCGGTTGTTTATCGTAATTTCCTGCTTTCTTATCATCAAAACGGGACTGCTGCCGCTTCTGCAGCCGAAGCAGCTGGCCTGCAAGGATACTGGAAACAATTTGCTGATACATTGTTTGAACGCCAGGCTGAATGGGAATATGCAAATAGTCAAGAACGCGATGCTATGTTTAAGCGCTATTTCATGGAAGTAACCGAGGATAAAGGTGATTTGGAAAAATTCGCCAAAGACATTGCTTCGAGCGAAGTTTCCAAGAAGATTAGTTTCGATATGGGTATTGGTAAGCGCATTGATATTGGCGGAACTCCAGCCCTTTACGTTGACGGTCAGCTAATCAACTGGAGCGCTGCTGGCTCGATTAAAATTAATGGCCACGAAATCGCTTGGAGCTCTAGCCGTGGCGCCGAGGCGGATTTGATTCAACTCTTTAAAGACATTGTTAACGCCAAGGAAAAATAAGACTATATATTATATATAAAGAACCCCTCACTTATGAGGGGTTCTTTTTTAATTACAAGCTAGAGTTAAGTGAAAAGAAAAGATCAAGAAGACGCTTGCTACTTTCAACATCCGCATGAAGTCCATCAGTAGTCATAAACGTTTCCCATCCTTCACGGAAGGCATATTCTTGGTGGTTGCCATTAACGGTGACCATTTTACTTGAATCGATAACACTATCGAAGGCTGGCACAAATTCAAGAGTACTGCTATATGTACTATTGATTAGATTTTGCGCAGCAGCATCGATGCCGATATACTTCTTGAGTGAGCGTTTATCTTTACTGCACGCATCCGCATCACTACTATATCTAATAGTAGTATTGTTTTCACTATCATTATCTAGGCGCCTAATTGGCGATTGGGAAACGACATAGGTCTTCACATTGTAGCCAGCATCCTTGAGTTTAGTGTGAACATTATTATAGCTACTCATAATCGAAGAAAGGTCACTAGTTGATGGCGTACAGGTCGCAATTTTTTTCGTATCATTGCCACTTAGCGTGAAGTAAAGATAGAAGTCAACGTAATCTTTGACATCAGCATAAGAATCGATAAATGCTTTGGTCTGAGCATAACCATCGCCCGCAGTCTGAAATTCGTATCCAGCGCCGGATTTATATATTAGTTTAATTGTATTGTCAGACACACCGTATGAGCGCTGATTTTTGGAAGTAAACACATAGCCGTTTTGAAGATTTTCATTATAATTAACGCCCTGCGAAGCAGTAACGAGAATGATAATTTTCTTGCGAACAGTTAGCTGATAATTAGCAGTGTAGCCACCATCTACGGTCTTGACCGTGATATTGGCAACGCCTGGATTCTTGGCTTCGGCAATGCATTGGCTGCCGACTCCCTCTTTAATGGTGGCAATATTGGTATTATCGCTGGTACATGTAACGTCGCGGTTCTTTGCCTCGGAGGGCGTAATGGTTGGTGTGATTGTTACGATTCGATCGGTAGCATTGAGGTTCTTTTTGGAAGATGCTTTTTTGAGGGTAATACCGGTAACCCTGGTTTCTTCTGCGATTACTGGGGTTGGTTCTGGGGTTGGGGTCGGGTCTGGGGTTGGGGTTGGCTCTGGGGTTGGGGTTGGCTCCGGATCGGGTGTTGTGACTGGTGTTGGATCTGGCTCCGGCGTTACAACTGGAGTCGGGGTTGTCTCTGATGGATTTTGCTCGTCATTCCTTTCCGTTGAGCCATTGTCATTGTTTGAGGTTTGAGACGAATTATTCGAATCACTTGAGCTAGTCGAGCTATCTGGAGTTGTTGCTCCACTTTCATCGATTTCGCCATTCAGTCCAGCAATGGCAAAATTAACAATTGTAAAAGCGAGAGCACAAATTACCATGCCAATCAAAGCATACATAATTGTATTCTTGGCTTTTCCGAGCTTCCCTGAATCTCCGCGCGAAGTCATATAGTTTACGCCGCCGATCACAACAAAGATAACCGAAACGATACCAGCAGCACCAATAATAACCTTAAGGATATTGGTAACCGTAACGCCAACATTATTCTTGGCGCTATTTTTATCACTATTTGTACAACCAATCTGATCTCGGATTTCATAGTTAAGTTCAGTACTACAGAATGGATCTATGGCATGAGCAGTTGGAGTAATTAATGCAGTAAGCGCAAAAACTGATAATAATGCCATTGCGACGGCGTTGATAATTTTGTGCTGTCTAATAAAATGTTTCATTTTTATTTTGCTGACCTTTTATGTTTTCAATATAACACAAAACAATAAAAAAAGAAACTATATTTCAAGTTTCTTTTTCTTCCATCAAGCATTAGCTAGATTTCGATAAATTCTTGCCAAGCGGCTGGTGGAATATCTGACTTTTTGCGGTCAATTGATCGCTTGAGTCGTTTGATACGCATGTATCGATTTTCTCCTTAATTGTATCGTCCGTACGACCGACCCACCTCGTTGAAAGAGATTCAGATTTTGGACGACTTTTTAATTCTAGCAAACCGTGGCAAATAATGCAAGCATGAGCTTGGGGGATGGAGGCGGTAGTTAAAACTACTTACTACTACCTACCATACCGGAGGGATAATCTTCATCATAACTTCAGTATAGCTGTCAATAAAATCGGCGTGATTTCAATCAACCTCTCAAACATCTTGCACACATTCGTAATATAATTTAGAAAGGATGTTAAGAATGGGGAGTAGAACCATGCAAGAAAAACAAAGGCTCATTTATGGGGCCAGAATTAGGTTAGGTTGGTTTATGGAGGCCAAAAGACTCGGTTCGGTTACAGAGGCATGCAAGAAACTAGGGGTACCAAGAAGAACTTATTATTACTGGTATAACAGATGGAAGAGTAATCGTAAAACCCTAAAAAGTCTTATGGATAAGCCACGCACGCCAAAATCTCATAAGAATGATCCAAGTGAAGAAATAGTTAGTTTAGTGGTTCAATTACGCCTTGGTATGATGTATGGAGAAAACCAATTGCAGGTTATTTTGGGAAGAGACTATGGGGTTAAGATATCTGTGCATGGGATACATAACATCTTATTTCGTGCAGGCTTATTAGAAAAACGCAAGAAAAAAGTCCGGAAAGACCGGAAATTAAATAATTATCCATATAAGCCGGGCGAACTCATGCAAATGGATGTTAAGCATTGGAAGCGCTCGGCTTACCAATATGATATCATAGACTGCTGCACTAGAATTAAATTTAAATATATCTATAAGTTTTGTAATGCTAATATAACAGTGGATTTTCTTAAGAAAGCTATGGAATTTTATAGCCCAGCATTTACAATAAAAAGCATTCAAACAGACAATGGCACGGAATTCACCAATAATCAATTAAGAGAAGACTGGTTAAAGGAACCAAAACTTTCTCCTGCAGAAAAATGGTGTAAAGAACACGAAATAAAGATTAAACACATTCCACCATCTTCACCTAACTTAAATGGCCGCATAGAGCGTCCGCATGGTGTAGATAAATGGAGATACAAGAAAATGACTACCGGTAGTCATAATATTGATGAACTACGTGAATTCTGCGAAGAAGATTGTTTAGATTATAATACCTATCGCCCACATTCAATGTTGAATAATATGACACCTGTGGAGTTTTTACAAAGCCTTAGTGGATACGAAACCGCTTGCCCAGATTTTTCTGTGTTATACTAAAAACATTAACAACTAGAATGTTGTGCAACTTGTTTGGGAGGTGAACCTATAGCTAAACATTCTTCAATAAAAACCGGGGCAATTGCTTGCTCCGGTCCGATATATATCCCCCCCTTATTTTAATATTCTTGCTTTTTCCTCCACCGATAAGCTCTCGAGGACGATTCTTTCGACTTCTTTGTCGTCGAAACTAATATCAACACACATATTTGGTGTGGCCGTAACGTAGCGCATCAGTGAGATAATTTTCGCTGCGCGCTTCAGACTAATAACCTTGATGTCTTCGTTTTTGTTGAATATTTCTTCGAAGATTTTGGGCCAGTTATTGAAGGCGTTTTCGTCCTCCGGTTCACAGATTATATCTTCCTCGTCAACTATAACAGTAACGATAATTCTGCTCGCCTTTTCGATTTGGGCGATGAGAGATATCCTCTTATTCTCAAGGGCTCCAGCCTCCGACTTTAATTCCCGGAGTAATTTTAACTTGTGATCTACAAGACCTTCGGCCTGGGAATTTTTCTCAGAGAGTTTCTGAGCGTTTTTCCGAAGATTGTTGATGGAGCTATTGTTCCTGCGGATGCGCTCTGCGAGCTGCCTATTTAACTCGGTGAGCTCCGCAATGTTCAAGCTGATAGTTTCAATTATATTCTTGTTACCGTTTATGCCATCATTCATGGTACTAATCGATGATTCAGCATCCTTAATCTTAATTGCGGTTTTAAGGATTTCCTCCTCAATTTCCGCCTTTTCAAGCTCAAGCTCGGACGCAAAAACGTCCCGATTATCCTTCTTAGTAATTTCCACACCGATGGGAAACTGGATGATTTCTGCTTCTTCCTGTACTCTTACAGCCGCTATTTTCTTCATGGCTACTCCTCCTCCTATATAATCCGTACGCCCTTCCCAGAAAGCAAACTCCTTTCAAATTTTTGCAAGAATTGAAAAAGAACATACATTCATTATGTACTTCTATATTATAGCATACTTTATTGATTTATGCAAGTATTACAGGTTAATTTTCCCATCTAGACAAAGCGCTTAAGGTATGTTATGATGAATTTGTCAACTAACAAAAATAAAAATGGAAATATTTTTACAAATTTTAATCCTAGTAGCGGGTTTCGCTCTATTAATTAAGGGCGCCGATGTTTTGGTGTCGGGCGCTTCGTCTGTAGCTGCCAATTTTAAAGTATCAAAGATGCTGATTGGGTTAACCATTGTGGCCTTCGGAACTAGTGCGCCAGAGTTGGCGGTCTCGATTAGTTCCCTGATTTCCGGCAAAACCGATTTGTTACTCGGAAATGTGATTGGTAGCAATATTATGAATGTCTTGCTGCTGCTTGGTATTGGCGCCCTGATTTGCCCAATTGTAGTCAAAAAGAACACCGTGCGCAAGGAATTGCCGATTTTGCTTTTGGTTTCGACCGCATTGATTATTTTATTCCTCGATATCGCATTGGCGGGAGAATCAGCCAACCTAATTACGCGTAGTGATGCAATTATTTGCATCCTGTTCTTCTTGATTTTCTTATATTATCTTTTCTCGATGGCGCACCGCGACAAGAAATCCAAGAAGGAAACCAACGAAAAGCCTCAATACAAGCTGGGAATTTCATTTTTGCTTACCGTGCTGGGTCTCGCTGGCGTGGTGGGCGGTAGCCAACTGGTCGTAAATAGCGCTTCAAACATCGCCACAACGATTGGTATTTCGGAACGCATTATTTCCCTGACGATTGTTGCGCTCGGCACTTCCTTGCCAGAGTTAGTAACCACCGTGGTGGCAGCGAAACGCAAGGAGACGGATTTAATTATTGGCAACATCATTGGTAGTAATATTTTTAATATTTGCATCGTGATGGGAATTCCAGTGGCAATTTTCGGAACAATTACGCAGGGGAGCTTTGAGATTATTGATCTGATCGCACTCGGTGCTTCAACCATCCTGCTTTGTATTTTTGCCAAAACACATCGTAAGATTTCGCGTTGGGAAGGGCTCGCGATGCTGGCGCTGTTTGCGGCTTATTACGGTTATATTCTATACGGAGCTTTAGCCTGATGAACTGGATTGTACTCGTTATTATTGCCATGCTGGGCGACGCAATCGTGATTTATACCGATAACTATATTTCGGATGTGTTCTTTAAGGGGCGCAATTCAGTCGGACAGAAAGTTTTTTATGGCTGGCAATATGTGATTTTGTCGACAATTTTGCTTTTCCTGTTTAATGTTCAATTTGATACCTTACCAATTCAGCCGGTTTTGGCGCTGGTTGGTACGGGGCTCATTTCGTCAATTTCAAGCGTGTTTTATTATCGTGCTCTCGAGATTGAAAATTCGACGAATTTGTCGATTTTCTTCCAGTTGTCGCCAATTTTCTATTTGATTTTTGGCTGGATGCTAATGGGCGAATCGATTGGACTTTTGCAACTGCTCGCAATTGCCGTGATTTTGATGGGGCCGATTTTGATTGTGCTTTGCACGCGCAAGAATAGTCGCAAAACCAAACTGCGCGCCATTTCGTTCGCTGCGATTTACGTGACGATTTCGGTATTAAGTAATGTGCTTTTCGTGAAGGTTAAAGGTGACACTGAGCTTGATTTTGGGATTGCAGTGTTGTTCACCTTCATTGGCAAAGGCATTGGCAATTTGATTCTAACTTACATCGTGAATCGCAAATGGCTCAAGCGCTACCGTCGCGTCGTCAAGACGAATGGTTCGAAGGTTTATTTACCATTCTTCGTGGATGGCACGCTCTCTTTCCTCAAGGATTTTGCCTATCGCGGTGCGTTGCTCGCTGCGCCGGCAATGGCTTTGGCATCGGTGGTATGCGATTCAATTGAACCAATTGTAATTTTCTTCCTGGGCGTCGTATTTACTTTGGTTTCGCCGAAATTTGGTCGCGAAAAACTCGACAAAAAATCCATCCTCGTACGCCTCGCCGCAACTGGTTTAGTGGTAGTGGGAATTGTTTTAATGCAATTTTAGAGTATCATATAAATATGGATAGAACATCTTACAGAATACTGCTTGGAACTTTTCGTACATTTTTGATTTTAACGATTATTGGTACGGTCTTTACTTTAATCTTTATCGGCAAACCTTACCGAATTGGCGCGCTGGTTACTGGAGTGTTTTCGATTACTTTCTTAATTTTTATCTGCACTCTCATTAAACGTTACAATCCAGACAAAAACGCCGACAGTAAAACGGTTCCAAACACAAAAGCTTCCTATGATACAAAATTAGTGTCGCAGAAAAAGATTGATAAGGTCAACGAGATTTTGAAGACACTAAAATAGTTTGAGTTCCGGTGCCGACAAAAAAATAAAACCCGGAGGGTTATTATTTTTTTAAGAGGCCCGTTTGCGAAGCTCCGGTGCCGACTTTTTGGAGGCACCGACCGGAATTGAACCGGTGTACGCGGTTTTGCAGACCGCTGCGTAACCACTCCGCCACAGTGCCATGTATTTATATTACCATAAATCGATATTTTTAATAAGGGGTTCTTTTACTTTTGAGAGTTTGTCAGCTTTTTGGATGAGGGCCTGAAGCTGATCTTCCTTAATGCGAAGTTCTTTGACGGAAAAATTCTCTTTTTGATGCATCAACTCGCCATAATAGCCGGAATTCTTGGCGGCAGCCCAGAAGATTTTTTCGCCATCCACATCGTCACATTGCCATGGTTTTTTGAAAAGATTAAAATGCACTAGTTTGGTACCAGTTGGGGCGCCTTCGCCAACCGGAGTCATGTTCCAGACTTCTGGCAAATGCATAATTTTGCCAGCACAGATAACATTGAGATAATCTTGATCTGGCGCGACGAGGCTAGCATCGTATTCGTTAATAATCTGAATCATGCGGGAAAGATAGTGCATTTTACGCATTTTCTTGAGGTCCATCAAGAGGACGCCAGAATTTACATAATTTTCGGCCGGAATATTGAGCGCGTGCTCGACATAGTTGCGGAATTCTGGGACTGCGCTTACTTTTGGATCGACGGTGGCGCCAATAACATTATCACCTAGGTCAGTATCAAAAAGTTCGGCAATGTCCGACATTAAAATCGTATCGCTATCGATGTAGATGGCTTTTTCGTACTGCGGATAGAGGCGTGCAATAAATGAGCGGTAATAATAAATGGCAGATGAATAGAAGTCGCCGCTACCAGTCTTCTTGGAGCAATGGCGAATAATCGCACGCAAATACATGCTATGGGAAATGCGGTGGAATTGAATTTCGCAGTTACGCGTGACAAGATTGCGCAGATGAATGTAATTGTGAAAATTTAAACCGTCATGCAAAATAATGACGCGGTAATAGCGTTTTGGGTTGGCATGCTTAATTAACGACGCAATCGTGCAGGCAGCATATGGCGCGTAGTCATTGCTAATCGTAATAAAAACAGGGACAACTTTAACTTTTCTTAGTAGACTTTTTCCTGTATTGAAAATACTCATAATTACTGTTCTTAGAATATTTTACCATACTTTCGTATGCCTCTTTTGCTAATTTTGCGCGATTTTCGTCGTCGGATAGTTTTGGATCTGGATAGAATGGGCCATCAACATAGACCGTCATATCTGGGCGGGCTTGGCCTTTCTTCTTGGACTTTTGATAGGTGGTAGTCATTGTAAAGATAGGCAAGTTATTGCGAACTGGATATTTAAACGAACGATCGCCAGCCGGAAATGGACGGATACCAGTATAATATGGCCAAACGTGAGCCTCTGGATAGATGATGAGGGCGCGTTTTTGAGCCAATCTCTCGTCGATAGCAGCGTTAAATTTGGCTTTTTGCTCTGGGTTTTTGCCGAGCGGCATAGCACCAAGATGTGGTAAATATTTACCAATGCCAGGAATACCTAGGTTAGCTGGACTACAAATCGTACAAATGCGACGATTTGCAACGATAGATGGCGAAAAAGCATCATGGAATGGGTTGGTATGGTTTGCGTATACGACATAACCTTTGCCTTTAGCCTGTTTAAATAGCTTTTTGTTCTCTATCTTCATATGAAGATAAAAATGCGCATAGTATCGGGCAAATAGTTTAAAACCATGATAAAGGAAGAAATCATAGATTTTGACAAATGGATTGCGACTGATAAACACATAACCGTCACGGAGTTCGACTTTGTTGTGAGTTTTTTCCTGCTCTTCGGTTTGGATTGGATCATCCTCTGTAGATCCATAATAGAAAATACGTTGCTCTTCCGGTATATCCCCCTGAAACAATACTGCTTTTGCCATATTTTTCCTTATATTAATTTATATATTATAACATAAACTATTTCGCGACGCAACGAATAGAGGCACCGCTATTGGAGGTAAGGGAGGCACTTCCGGAAATTGCGTTCCCCTCGACGGACAGGATCGTTGTCCCATCACCAGTACCACTTGCTGACCAGTAGAAGCCGATTTCGCCTTCACGATCGTGACTACCATAGTAGGAACCACCAAGTGTAATATAGATTGGATCTTCGACAGAGTTTGCCGCGGTTATTTGTTGCCTGGTAATGAGATTACTCCAGCTCTTGTCACCAGTGCCGGCTGGTAACTGCCAACCTTTTGGACAAATTGATTCGGTTGCTGTGCCACTGCTAATTACACTACTACCAGCAGTCGCAGCATTCCAGCTATAAATATTGCCACGATGGTAGTGCCATTCATCCGAATAACGCTCGAGATCACTTGTACTAGTCATGGTTGCATTGGTACCTCCAGCCATGTAGCCATCGCCAACATCATAGGATTCCGGAATATTTCCCCATGTCCAGTCGCCCGTTGAGGTGGTCGAAACGCTTGGGGTCCATTCAGATTCAACATCGGTCGTGTCGGAGCGCAGAGTGACACCGGTCGACAAATCGAGATCGAGGTTCTGGGTCATCCAGCAATTATTATCGGCAAGCTTAGTAATCCAATAGAATTTGCCATCGCGTTTATCTTTGAGCCTGGCAGTGTCGCCCACAGTGGCGCTAGCACAAATTTCAGAAGTCATTGATTGCATATAGGTGATATCACTAAATGTAATTGGGCGCGAGACTGGCAAAACATTTGCGACCACCGTAAAAACTAGAGTATTTGAATAATAGCCATCAGAAAGCTCTTCTTTGACTGCTCTGATGCCGACACCAAAATCATATTCATCCTCGCTGGCGCCAGTCGTGGCAAAAATTTCATCGGTCGAAGCTGGGATTTGATGATAAATGGCATTCGCGCCAACATCCGTAGTATAACCCCATGCTAAATCTGGAAAATTGGCTAGCACCAAATCTTCAGAAATACTCGGGATTAGAGCCGAAGCGATGCGGTTATGCGCTAGCTCAGTATAACCATCGGCCGTGTTTAACATGATGGTGTAGCCAGTGTAATTATTCGTACTGGCCGACAGAGTGAAGTTTTGTGACATCTCTGGCTGAGTTTCGTCATAGACGAACCTGACTGAATCCTCGCTAACGGAGAGAGTGAGAGATTCAACCACGTTTGCCGTAATGTCGACTTCTTCTGTAAGGGCAAAGGAATTATGTGAAAAAAGCAAAAAAGACACCACGCAAAGCGCAATGCCAAAACACTTTTTCAAAATAATCCTCTCCACAATTCAATAATACGCTCATGTATATTGAACGTCAAGAAAGAAGTCTATGTTTTTATAAATTTTTTTGCATTTTTTCAAAGTCTTGCAAAATATCATCATAGTCATGTAGCTTCAGTACGCGATGTATTTTTTCAACTTCAAATGGTTTGACTTTTTGGACATGGAAAAATGGCCAGAATTTAAAATTATTGGAAAAATGATGAAAGATAGTGTCATTCTTAGGATGGTCTTGCTGTTCATTGAAAGCGCGCGGCATCAATTTGCGTTTTTTGATCGTTTTATTGAGCGCAGCTTGATCGGCAAGCATCATGCGTTTTTCTTGGCAGATTTTTACAGCGCGCGGGAAAAGATTAGACTTCTTGCATTCGGCCATATTAAAAAGCAGAACGCCAGAATTCATATAATCAGTTTTTGGAAAATTGTAATGATAGAAATTCTTGCCATAAATATCCAGAACGCCGGCCGCTTCGAGATTCGTCAAATCAGTATTGTAAAGTTCCTCTGGATCGCGACAACAAACTACATCGTAGTCGAGATAAAGCAATTTATCTTGCGACAATTCGGGAATTTTATCGATGTAGAGACGCAGCATTGCGCATGGCTTGAAATACTTTTTCGTAAAAATCGTGTTCATGTTTTTTGTTGGCAAATTTTGCACAAAAATATCCGTTGCATCGATTTTTTTGACAAAACTTTGGGGATTTTTTTGCTTGACTAGCTGGTCTAAATATTTTGCCGTTTTGTCGGAAAGGGGCTTTGAATCTTCGTAGTCGATTGTTAAAAGATAAATATTTAATACTGATTTGGTGTTTTTTATAAGAGACAAAATTGAAACCAATAGTCCTTTTTTGATTCCTTCGTCGCCACAGTATAATATATTCATTTTCTCAATTATACCATGATGTGTTATAATATTGAAAAGCCCGGATGGCGGAACTGGTATACGCGTTCGACTTAAAATCGAATGGAGAAATCCGTGCGGGTTCGATTCCCGCTCCGGGCACCAAGCGAAGCGAGTGAACAAAAAGAGTTCACTCTTTTTTGTTCCGAGCGAGCGCAGGTGCCATAGCTGGCGCAGCCAGCGTCGCACCAAGGAGACGAGTGAACATCCAGTTTTTACTAGTGTATTTTACATTAAGGTAACTTATTGCTATGATAATAAGTATATAAAATGAAGAAGAACTATCCAAGAATCAATCAAATAAGTAAGTATAAAAAATGGGAAAAATTATTAAGGATATCTACGATTTTTTTGCCAATCGTTATGATTCTTTTAGTGATTACAGTTGCAATTATCGTTAGTCTGGAATCAGAAATATGGATAGGTATTCTTGTGTCATTTGTATCATTTGCAATATTACTTATTCTTGTTACCAAAATACTAGTGTTGATGGAGAAAAAGCAAACAGTGTTACTGATGAACTAGTAGAATTAATGTTTGAGAGTAAAGATATTTCGGTTGAAGAAATGTATCAATTTTATTTGGAAAGCCAAATCCCAAAATTATATCGTGCTGCAATCGAAAAAAGATGCCAGGAACTTGGAGTACGTTGGGATGATATTAAAGATAATTGCGTAGTTTATGATAAAGAAGGCAGAAAAGGTTATCGCATTCCGGAGAAAGGCGAATTTTAAGGATATAAATAAAAAAGTGTTGTAATTTTTACAACACTTTTTTATGGATTTAGTATTTTAGTCCCATGGGGAGAGGATTTTGGATTCAACACCTTTGTTGAAGAAGCTATTCCTTGTTACTTTTTCTACATTCCAGTTATGGAGGTCCATGTAGTAGCCTGCTAAGGAACCTGCATAAAAGAACATGCTGGACATATTGGTTACGGAGCTGGTATCCCAATTACTTAGATTACCTACAGACCAGGTGGTGGCGCCGGAGCCTGCATAGTTGAACATGTAAGACATATCGGTTACGGAGCTGGTATCCCAGGTGCTGAGGTCTAGGGAGAAGGTAGTGGCGTTTTTGCCTGCATCTTCGAACATGTGGGACATATTGGTTACGGAGCTGGTATCCCAGGTGCTGAGGTCTAGGGAGAAGGGGGCGGCGTTGTAGCCTGCATCATAGAACACATAGGACATATCGGTTACGAAGCTAGTATCCCAAGCACTGAGGTCTACGGACCAGGTAGTGGCACTGTAGCCTGCATCTTCGAACATGTGGGACATATTGGTTACGGAGCTGGTATTTAGATTTTGTGCATTAGTTATTGCACTAAGATAATAATCTTCATAGAACCAGTAGGCGGTAGATGTTGGATGGAAATTATTAAATGATGGATCAAAATTGGCGGAGATTATGTTGTTGTTATTCCATGCTATATCTGAGTATGACGTTGCGTTGGTTGGCACATCATAGACTGCACTAATGGTTGTGGAACCGAGGTTATCTGTGTAGGTATTACCCGCTACATATTTGTTGGAGTCATAAACAAAGTTTAAGTTGCTGTTGGTGCCGAGGATGGCTTTGGCGGTTGGATCCCATGGGGAGAGGATTTTTTCTTCAACATCTCCGTCGAAGCTGGCATAATCTGTTACTTTTCCTACATTCCAGCCACTGAGATCCATGTAGTAGTCTGCTTTGGTGCCTGCACTAGAGAACATGCCGGGCATATCGGTTACGGAGCTGGTATCCCAATTGCTTAGATCACCTACAGACCAGGTGGTGGCGTTGGAGCCTGCATAGTGGAACATGTAAGACATATTGGTTACGGAGCTGGTGTCCCAGGTGCTGAGGTCTACAGACCAGGTGGCGGCGTTATGACCTGCTCTAGAGAACATGCCTTCCATATAGGTTACGGAGCTGGTATCCCAGGTACTGAGGTCTAGGGAGAAGGTGGTGGCGTTGGAGCCTGTACTGTCGAACATGTAGGACATATTGGTTACGGAGCTGGTATCCCAGGTACTGAGGTCGCCTATGGACCAGGTGGTGGCGTTGTAGCCTACACCAGCGAACATGTAGAACATATTGGTTACGGAGCTGGTATCCCAGGTGCTGAGATCTAGAGAGAAGGTGGTGGCGTAGAAGCCCACATCGTAGAACATGTGGGACATATTGGTTACGGAGCTGGTATTTAGATTTTGCGCGTTGGTTATTGTACCAAGATATTTGTGACCACAGAACCAGAAAGCGGTAGATGTTGGATGAAAATTATTAAATGATGGATCAAAATTGGCGGAGATTATATTATTATTGCTGTTCCATGCTATATCTGAGACAAACGTTGCATTGGTGGTTGGCACATCATAGACTGCGCTAATGGTCGTGGAGCCGAGGTTATCCGTGTAGGTGTCACCTACAGCGTAGTTTCTGGCAGTATAAACGAAGTTGAGGTTGCCGTTGGCACCGAGGATGGCTTTGGCGGTTTTTGGATCCCATGGGGAGATGATTTTTTCTTCAACACCTCCGTTGAAGCCGGTATAGTCTGTTACTTTTCCTACATTCCAATCACTGAGATCCATGTAGTAATTTGCACTGTTGCCTGCATAAGAGAACATGTAGGACATATCGGTTACGGAGCTGGTATCCCAGGTACTAAGATCGCCTACGGACCAAGTGGTAGCATTGCGTCCTGCAAAATAGAACATGTAGTACATATCGGTTACGGAGCTGGTATCCCAGGTACTGAGGTCACCTACGGACCAGGTGGTGGCGTATTCGCCTGCAGAATAGAACATTTCGGACATATTGGTTACGGAGCTGGTATCCCAATTACCGAGGTCGCCTACGGACCAGGTGGTGGCTCTCTGGCCTGCACTTTTGAACATGCAAGACATATTGGTTACGGAGCTGGTGTCCCAAGTGCTGAGGTCACCTACGGACCAGGTGGTGGCGTTGTAGCCCGCATCGTAGAACATGTAGAACATATCGGTTACGGAGCTGGTATCCCAATTACTGAGGTCGCCTACGGACCAGGTGGTGGCGCTGAAGCCTGCATTAGAGAATATGACGGACATATTGGTTACGGAGCTGATATCCCAGGCGCTGAGGTCTAGAGAGAAGGTGGTGGCATAGTCGCCCGCATTATAGAACATGCCTTCCATATTGGTTACAGAGCTGGTATCTAGATTTTGCGCGTTGGTTATTGTAC
>JAZUJS010000016.1:0-2582 GCA_045642865.1 Candidatus Nanosyncoccus sp. | reverse complement strand
CCGGCTTTTATGGTAGTGGGGACACATGGTCAGGTGAAATTCATGTCGATGGACGACATGCGTAATATTAATGCGCAAGCGATGTTGTCTAACGGTTATCATCTACGTGGGCTTTCGCCGGAAATCGCTAAAGATGGCGGTTTGGCTGCGTGGTCGTCTTGGAATAAGCCAACTTTAACTGATTCGGGCGGTTTTCAGGTGATGTCGCTCGGTTCTGGGCTGGGAAAAGTTGTTTCCATGGAGCGCGAACGCGGCGTGGTTAATACTGCCCATAAGGATCGTTTGGCGCACGTTTCTGAAAAAGGCGTCGATTTTACCGATCCGTTTACGGGCGAGCGTGATTTTATTGGTCCGGAAGAATCAATGCAGATTCAGTGTCGCATCGGTTCCGACATTCATATGGCTTTCGATGAGTTAACTTCCCTGGCCGATGACTATGATTATAACGTTGAGGCGCTTGGTCGTACTGAGCGCTGGGCGGTGCGTTCTTTGGCTGAGCATCAGAAACATTGTGACGATTTGGGTTATCATCAGAACCTTTATGGTGTTTTGCAGGGCGGTCGTTGGGAGGATTTGCGTCGTTCTACAGCGCGTACTCTTGGCGCGATGGATTTTGACGGTTTTGGGCTTGGCGGTGCTTTCTTGAAAGAAGATTTGGGTAATATTTTGCGCTGGTGCGATGAGGAATTGCCATTTGGTAAGCCGCGTCACTTACTTGGCCTTTCGCACCCGGATGACATTTTTGTTGGTGCCGAGATGGGTGCGGATACTTTTGACTGCGTCGCTCCGACGCGTGAAGCTCGTCACGGCAAAATTTATACTAAGGACGGTAATATTAATTTGCGTAAATTCATGGATTCTTCCGAACCGCTTGATTTTGACTGTGACTGTCCAACTTGTAAGGCTGGCTGGACGCGTGGCCAGCTGCGTGCTCTCTGGCGAAGCGGCGATGATATGAAAAAGGCGGTTTATTACAATTTAGCATCTGTTCATAATGTGCGTTTTATTATTCGTTTAACTGAGGAAATTCGCCAGGCGATGCTCGAAGATAGGTTTTATGAATATCGCGATGAGTTTCTGAAGCGTTACTATCATTAATTTTGGTCGATTTTATCGGATTTTTGCTTAAAATCCCTGTTTTTTGGTTTTTTGTTATAAAGGTCTTGATTTTTTTGGTTTTTTGTGCTATAATAGAATTATTGTGGTTCTTTAACATGTTTAAGAAGAACCTTTTCTTGTGGAAATTATTGGGACCGTCTTTGTGGTCGCTTACTAGAAATGGAGGTCAAACATATGGTAATTGCTTCAATTTTAGTAATATTGTGCGGAAGTTGCTTTGCGATTCTCTGTAGTCTGCTATTTAGCTTTATACTTTTTTGGTTAACAAGGAGGAAAGATCTCGAAACAAAATCATATTATGTGGAGGACGAGGATGAAAGGCTTGAATTGCCTAAGCATCCTGCGATGCATAAGTATAGTTTTAGAGGACTGAAGATACAGAACGATAATAATTTATCTCTGTTCTCAATCATCGTAGGCTCATTATCGATACCGTTAGTTGTTGCCTATGGTCATCAGCTTTTTACGGCTGAAAATTTGGCGTTTTCGATACTTATCTCGCTAATTAGCATTTCGTTGGTCTACCTCATCTGTGATTTATTTGCATTTGCTTTCGCAAATTATTACGAGGTTTGGCGGCCTCAGGAGTACTTTACGTACCAGATGCGCAGAATAAAATGCCCCGAGACATATCGTGGAAAACCCGTTTATACTGAGAGGAGAAACGGATATACAATAGTATATATACCGTATCGCCCCTTCATAGACCTGCGCAAACAGATGGACTGCCTCCAAAAGGCGGAAGCAAAAGCTGAAGCTGAGGCAGAGGCTATCGCGAGCTCCGAATCCGATCTGCAAAACGTAGTTCCGGATCGGGCTTTCGATCAGGCTACTAATAATCGTGAAACGAGGCAATCCTATATTAGGGTTGTTAAGTAAAGTGTCCTTCTTAGATGGCCCCCACTCTGTGGGGGCTTGGTTTTTTATCTAGTTTATGCTATAATTATAAGAGGATTTTGAACATTAAATTTTAAAGCGAAGGGGGGTATTTTTATGTATTATGATGTTTTTGGGCCCAAACATAAAGATTTGGGTTCGGTTTCAACCGAGAACGCACATCAAACTGACCAGGAGTCTGTTATCTTCGAGTCGATTTTGATTGTATTTCTCGTATTGTTGTCCGGATTCTTCATCTATGTCCTTATCAAGGAGGGTGAAGATCCATATCATGATGCATATGAAATGATGCACCAGCCAGTTAATGGCGTTATTGAAATAAGAGCTAATTATACTCAGTCAATATATGCTGAGCCGGTAGCAAAGGTGTTCCATTACTCGGATGAGAATAAGGATGCGATCGCTATTATACCGCAGCCAAAAATTGGCGATGTTTCGGGGCATTTTCGAATTCCTGTTTCGGAGGTATACTATGTATCAAAATATACCGACGAGTCAGTCTATTTTGAAGACGATGAACATGTGGCTGGAGGGCCATTCATTGGCATATCAACCAATGATATTGT
>JAZUJS010000015.1:0-7772 GCA_045642865.1 Candidatus Nanosyncoccus sp. | reverse complement strand
CAGAACTAAAAAGTGGATATTTCTCAGACCTGATTGAAGGATTTTATGATGAATGGGATGAAGAACCTCAGGCTATTACGTCGTCTACCCTCCTCCCAGACGGTCGTATTTTCTGTGGCGGTGAATATGGCGTGGCTCGTATTTATAACCCCAAAGATAATAAATTCTCGGACCCAATTGGCGGATTTTATGATGAGGAGAACGAGGAATCTTTGACTATCAGATCATCCATTCTCCTCCCGGATAATAATCGGATTTTATGCTGCGGAAGTCGTGGTGAAACGTTTATTTATGATATTCAAAAAAATATTTTTTCAGACATGATTTATGGCTTTACGGATGCGTATAAAGAAAAACCCGATGAAATATCCTCACCTATTATTTTGTCAAATAATCAGATATTTTGTTATGGCTATGATGGTGCAGCCCATATTTTTAATTCGGAAAAAAACGAATTCTCAGATCTAATAGAGGGGTATATGGACAAAAAAGGAGAAACTCCAATGCACATCCGTTCAGCCGCCCTCCTTCCAGATAAGCGTGTTTTGTGTTGTAGTTATGATGGCGTGGCTCGTGTCTATAATCCTGGAGAAAATAAATTTTCAGATTTAATTAAAGGGCCTGAGGGGCAGAATTGTATTAAAACGCTGACCCCCCTCCCGGATGGCCGTGTCCTTTGTGGCGATATGAATGGCAAAGTGTATACTTATGATTCCGAAGCGAATGAGATTTTAGGTCCAATTAAATGCCTTGAAGAAATCGGAAACATTTATTCACCCGTTCTTCTCCGTAATGGCCAAGTATTTTATTGTAGTAAAAGTGGCAAGGTCCATATTTATGATCCTAGTGCAAATAAAATATTAGCCTCAATTAAATTACCCGAAGAGGATAAATCAATCAGCTCGGCTGCTCTCCTTCCGAATGGCAATGTCTTTTGTTGTGGTCATGGCGGAGCAGCTTATATTTATGACTCAAAAGAGAATAGATTTATGGGTTCAATAAAAGGTTTCAAGGACAAAGACGAGCTCCCGGTTGACGACTACTCTTATACTTTTCTCTCAAATGGTTGTCAGGCCCTTTGTTATAGTGAGATTGAAGATACGGTTCGTATTTGTAATCTGCCAATTCAAACTGTCCAAGACCTCAAAAATGCACTACCATCAATTATAAAAAAGACAGAAAACTAACACAAAAGATCATTGGTATAATGTCAAATTGGATAATATTTTGATTAAAAAATGATACAATTATAAGCAGTAAGAAGAAAAAGATGGATCTCAAAGGCTCAAAAATATCAAAGATGCCAAGGTATTTTCGAAGGATGGTGATCAAAATTGGATTTGTCGTAACTGTGGCCACGTGGTGATTGGAAAAAATGCACCAGAGATTTGCCCAGTTTGCTCGCACCCACAAGCTTATTTTGAAATTAAAAAGAGAATTATTAAATGAAAAATAGCAAAGAAAAAATTTCGGCAATTATTCTTTCAATTGTCTCAGTCGCATTAATGTTTGTGTCAAATATTGTTAATGCAATTTCTATGGAAAAAGGTGCCCCTAAATTATGCTGTATGCCTACACTAGAAGAACAGGCGTATGCAAGTGATGTTGTTGCGCCATACTACGAGTCTGTCCAGGAAAAAGGATCAATAATTATGCTCACACTTAGTGTAATATTATTAGTAGCAACATTTGTTTTGACATTTTGTAGTATTCGAAAAAATCCAAAAAACATAAAATATTACACATTACCATTGTTGTCCTCTGTCGCCCTTCCAGTTATTAGTATTATGTGGGTGATATCGGACAAGATTGCAATATATGAACCAGTACTCGAAAAAACATCAAGCCCAGTTTATACCGCACTACTACTTGTTCCGTTTTGTGTTATTTCATGTATAACATTTCTTATTTTGAGAGATAAAAAAACTAAATAGTAATATCAAAACCATTATTAAATAAATCCTCGCCATAGTTTTTCTTTAAGCGAGCGCGAACAGAACCGGGTTGACGTCCGGTTTTTTCGACTATATCACCCACAGAATTACCGTCGAGGAATAGATCTTGTAGCTCAAAATCATCATCTAAAGTCCACTCGCAAAAAGCCTTTGGATAAACCTCGCGCATTTTTTTGAGCTTTTCAGCCCAGGCTTTGGAGCGGGCGGATTTTTCATCGTCCTTTGAGTTGTCTTTTACGCCATCTTCCGAGCTGTCTTCTAGGCCGTCTTTTGCGGCGGTTTTTGAGCCTTTTTTGCGTGTTCGCACTTTTGATTTTACAGAATCCTTTATCCCGTCACCGTTTTTATCGTGTCCGAGCGGCATACGGAATGCATCGTACATTTTGGCGAGTTCGGAACTTTTTGCGGCCCAAACCTGGTTCATTTTGACTGCCTCAGGCGAGACAATTAGTGCCGCGCGCGAAAGCCCAAGCAGGGAAAGCGAATCGAGCGACTTAACGCGCGAGAGTGCTACGTAGCCCATGCCGGGCGCGAAGCTATATTGCAGGTTCATTACGGCCGCATCGAGCGTCATGCCTTGCGACTTGTGGACGGTAATCGCCCAAGCCAGTTTGAGTGGCACCTGATGCATCTCGGCGAGCTTGCGATTGTCGTCGCGGCGTTCCCAAATATCTGGCGAAATCGTTGCGACCTTGCCATTATTAAATTCAACAATCGGGTAATCATTAAAACCATTATCAAAGCCAATCACTTTTCCAACCGAGCCGTTTACGAACTTTTTCTCCGGGTCATTTTTGAGCGCCATTACGGTTGCGCCAACTTTAAGCTTTAAGACCTCCGGTGCCAAAACACTTTTCTTGAGGCTTTCGATGTGATTTTCGCGACCCGAAAAACTAGCCTTAAAAACTTTTTCCTCACTTAAAATATCGGCCAATTTGCGATTATTAACTGCGTCAACATCTCTGTTAATCGTGTATAATTCGGTGCGGCTTTCGGGCAACTCGGCGTGCATGCGTGACATTAATTTTTCGACATGTTCGCGACGATAAGTGGCGGTGCGCAGGGAATTTAGAATTTCCGCAAATTCATCATCGCCTTGACGATATTGAGTGTTTAAATAGCAAATTATCGGATCGGCCGCCTGCCAAGATTTTGACAAATATGCAAACCCACCCTCTTTATCGCCCTCGCGATTAATCGGTGGCAGTTGGGTAAAATCGCCGCAGAAAATCACCTGAAGTCCACCAAAAGGCTTCGACGAAATGCGCACAATTTTACAAACTTCATCCACGAGATCAAGATACCAATCCTTAAGCATCGAGATTTCATCAATCACCAAAATGTCGGCGCGTGCAATCGTCTCGCGACGCGATTTTGGTAAATCATCAAAGAACCAACGATTTAGCTCGGTGCGCATACCAACGCCAGACCAGGAGTGGATCGTATTTCCGCCGATCAGTGTTGCTGCCACCCCGGTCGAGGCCGTGCGCGCTACGCGTTTACCAGCCGCCTTTGCCCAGGTCATGAAGTAATTCAGAAGATAGGTTTTGCCGGCGCCGGCGGCACCAGTAATAAAGGCATTTCGCCCCGACGTTAAAATTCCTAACGCTACCTCCTGATCCATGGGGTAATTATATCAGAAATTCTTGCTTTGGGCTGGTGTTGACTATTTTTGCTTTAAGCCGCTCAGAGTATTAGCCCAGTCCAAACGATTGCCTACCCAGGCGCGCTCCGAGTCGCTAGCCAAACGAGTCTGTCTGGTATTGGCGTTGGTTGTAGCGACATAATCATAGTCAGACCAAGTAATATTTAGTCTTGGCAAACCAGAATTTGTTATGTCGTCGATACAATCACCGTGTTTTTCTTCGCATTTTAATGCAATTTCTTCCCATGCGTCAAAATCGGTGTCGGCAGCAAAATGCGCGGTAGTATCAATGGCGGCACTGTAAATTGTTTCGTCAAATAACTGATCAAACATGAAATTGCCCATTGAATACATAATTAGATGTCCGTTGTATGCTTCGGAATTTTGCACGTGATGTGGATGGTCGGCAAGCACCATGTCGGCACCGTAATCAATCATTTTGTGGAAAAGCCAGGTGCGTAAATCGTCGGCCGAGTTTTCGTATTCGACGCCCATGTGCGGCATTACGATGGTTGGAATTGCCTCGGAAAAACGTTGAATATTAAGTAATGCTTCCTCGGTCGGAATTCCAAAAACGCCGTGCGCACTACAAAATCCGAGCGGCATTTTGTACCCGTATTTTATGCCATTATCATATTCGATGATGGCTGGTAGGGAAATAATTCCGCAATTCTCAGTGGAATTGTCGTAGCGATAGTGGCCAAAATATTGAACGCCAATCGAATCAAGATTTTGCTTGGTCGTTACTATTCCTTCGTCGCCCCAGTTGTCGATATGATTGGTGCCGAGTGAAAAGGCCGTCCAGTATTTTCCAACATTTTCCAGATAATCCGTGTGACAATTAAATACAAATAACTCATCTTCTTCGTATTTTGTGTGGTCGTTTTCGGTGATTGGGCATTCGAGATTACCAATCCAGGCTTGATATTTCTCTCGTTCAAGTCCACCAAGCTCAGCAAAAGGATAATCAACGCCTAACTCTGAAGCGCGCGCTACGCCATTTATGTTGCGACCCCAAAATGTTGTCCCGGCAAACAGAATTCGCGATGTCGAATCGGTTATTTGAGGTTCGGGCGTATCATTTTTTACTACCACCTGCTCGTCAGAATGTTGCGAAAAACAGTTATTGCAAAAAGGAATAGCGAAAGCTAATATCCCAACAAATAAAAACAATTCAAACAAAATGCGTTTTGATGGTTGGTGCGATTTCTTCTTCATACTACAAGCATAGCACATTAAAAAAGGGTCGTAAGCATAAAATATTACAACATCATAATAGATATTTTCTAAAACAAAATTCTACTTATATAACATAAAATTCTAAAAAATATACGCTTGCGCTTTTTTTAAAAGCACTTATACTTAAAGTAAATAAAGAGTTAAAAAGGAGTTTCTCTTTAATGGGTAAAAAAAGCGAGGAGCGACGAAAGTTTCGTTGCGTATTATTAATATTAGTTTTATTTTTGGTTGGATTTTTGATCATTATTGTCAAATCCAATGAGGAAGTTAGTCGACAAGATACTACAAGTAGTACGTATCCTGCGCCGAACACCCCAAAAAAGCCAACTTCATCCGATAAAAAGAAGCAAGATGATAAGAAGGATGTCGAAATTCCAAAGACGTCTGCCGATGAAGACAAAAACTGGTACAACTTTGGCTATGATGGGCCAGCTCCAACCCCAGACCCAACGCCAACTCCAGACCCAACTCCGACCCCAACTCCAACTCCGACCCCAACTCCAACTCCAGACCCAGAACAGCCAGAACAACCAGAGCAACCTGAACAGCCAGAACAACCAGAACAACCAGAGCAACCTGAGCAGCCAGAACAACCAGAACAACCTGAACAACCTGAACAGCCTGAGCAGCCAGAAGAGCCTGAAGAGCCAGAGGAGCCAGAAGATCCATATATCCATGAGGATGATTCTGCTGAAGAAGAAGGCGTTCTCTATATGCATAATATTACTTGGGATGATGTTGCTGCCATGGAATATGGCGAAATATATACCGTTGTCGACAAACGCAACGGCCAATCCTATCGCGTAGCAAGGGCAAACCAAAATATTGGCGACGAGCTAATCATGCTTGATAACCTCACGCTTGGTTCGAGTGAAAAACCGATGCTCTTAACACCAGAATATACGGACGTTCGTAGTAACTTCATTCTACCTGCTGCGACCGACTTGCCAGAATATCTAGAAGAGGGGGACGAGCCGACCGTTTCTATGCATATCCCAACCGAAGAAGAAATAGCTGAATATAAACTTGATGGTGGCTACGTATATTCTCCATCTGCAGCTATTGCTAATAGTCTTGAATCAGACAATGTTGATAGTTTAGCAAAATTCTACGGCATCTATAACACCGAACAATCAATTTGTCCGAAAGGCTGGCATCTTGCCGCATCAATAAAAGATCTCCAGTATGTATTCGAAGATCTGATTGATGAAGACTTTGTGAGTGAGGCATGGGCATCCAATTACGCAAATCAAGTTCTTGGTAGCGAATTAAATGGCGTACCAATCGCAAGCTCATCAATTACATTCCAACGAGGTGAGCCTGAGATGCTCGCTGAATATGGCGGTGAGCTATTGGTTCCAACTACGGTTCCAGCAATATTAAGTGTTCGCTGTGTTTACCGTAATCCAATCTCATCCCACTATCATGTTCGCTATGATGGCAATGGTGGTGAAATCTCTATTGAATGGCCAAATGGCGATACCGAAACGGATGAAACCTTTACTGATGAATATTATCAGACACTAAGTCAGGATGATGGGGAAGCTGAATTTGACGTCTGGATCTTCAACAGTGAAATGGTTAATGCACCAGAAGGCAAAGTGCTTGCTGGCTGGGCCACAAGTGCAGACGCAATCGAACCAGAATATTATGGCGGCGAAGAGATATGGTTTACACGTCAATTCAACGATAACAATAATGGATTGAACTTGTATGCTGTTTGGAAAAATGATAACCCGACCGAAATTACCTTAAATGGCAATGGTAAAGAATTTTCTGACGGTGAATCGGAGAAAACGGTAGTCCTTAGCGGCAACTATATATACAAAGAAACGAATATTGACAGTATCAAAACCGGCGACCATAAAGAGTTTGAAGGCGCCAATGTTTATCACGAGACAATCAATTTAGGTGGCAACCCGGCTTTTGCCCATATCACATACAATACGACCGAAGATAATTATGTCTGTCTCTATACCTATGGGTACGATGATGAAGATTATTACTGCGACTATGCTTATGAATATCCATTAATTGGCAGTGGTGAAATGACCTACTGGTTTGATACTGGCCGTATAGAACTTGTATATTGGAACTTTACCGAAGATCCTAGCATCGAATTCACGATTGAAGTAGTAAGCGATCGTGACGCAATCGAGGGTGATAAGTATGAAATTCCATGCTCAAATAATTTCTGTGATGACGAATACTTCTTGGGCTGGTCCACAAGTCCAATGGCGACCACTCCGGAATATTCTTACCTGGATGGCAGAACTATTGACTTTATAACTGAGAATACGACACTTTATGCGCTCTGGGAAGAGGACATTCCGAATCATTATCAAATTACGTATTATCCAAATGGTGGCATTGGTAGATCAAATACCTACGATGGTGAATATTATGGTGATTCAACACAAGTCGCGATTAACAGAAATGAAATTCCAACACGCACGGGCTATAAATTCCTTGGCTACGCCGATGAAAGTGACGCAGATGCTCCAAACTATGTCTATGATTCCGAAAATGGAACATTCACGCCGTCAGCCGTAACAGTAAGTGACACAAAATCACTCTATGCAGTATGGCGCGAAATGTCATCATATTACCTTACGTATAGCAAAAACGGCTGCAATTCTGCAGCAAATCTCCCAAATAGCTTCTGGGGCTATTATGAAGGTGAACCAGAAATCGTGTCTATTGATACATCCGTAATTCCAACCTGCCAGTTCTATAAGTTCGTGGGTTGGGATGTAAATCCTGATGCGGAAACACCAACCTACGCATATAACTCCGAAACTTCGACCTTTAGTACAACTTCAATTCTTGGCGAAGGTAGAACGACGCTCTATGCAATTTGGCGCACGTCTCTTTCAATGCAGAAAGTCTTTGAATGGAAAGACCAAATAACTGCAGGTTTGCAAATTAGAGTC
>JAZUJS010000014.1:0-4217 GCA_045642865.1 Candidatus Nanosyncoccus sp. | reverse complement strand
TTGGTCCATATACTGGCAAGAGTCTAACTGAAGTAGCTAGAAATATACGTGGGTATCTAATCTATTACAATTATGCTAGAATACATACAACACTAGGTATGACGCCTATGAATGTGTTGCAAAGGTCTTGAACCCTTTATGGTGGATTTATTGTGTGTAGGTATTTGCACTCCTGGATGCGATTTTATTCTTGCAATTATATTATATATATGATATAATTGTATATGCAGTCGTGTGATTCTGAGATTTTGGAATAGCGCATGGCTAGTATTTTTTTAGGAGGTATTGTTTATATGGGCAATACGTATTCAGGAGGTTACGTTCCGAAAAAAGACGAACTTTGTCTAATACATTTAGACAATCTTCGCGGCTTATGCCTAGACGTCAATGAAAACTGGGTGGTTGATTTTATATCGCATTCATTTTTTAGCGAATTGAAAAATACCAATCCGCTCTACGATCTCATTGATAATATGCCCGATTTTGGGCTTATAATGGTGAAATATTTAGGAAACGGTGTATTTAAAACCGAATATCCGTCCCTCATTTCACTTACCTTTTACGTATTATCGATGCGAGACGAACCAGAAGCATCCCGGGAAGATTCTTATATCGACGAATTCACGTCACTGGTAAATGAGTCAGCAGCTATATGGGAGAAGCGTGATTCTGTTGTTAGCGATATAAACGACATTATTGATCTCCGCGATTTCGCGGCAAACCATTCATTGGTTTTAGATGTCGCTGACTTTCCGTTTTACCGGGCATCTGATGAAGTTTTGGCGCCAAAATTTTACAGTCAGGATTTCGATAAAATCAATGCCTTCCTTAAGGCATTTGATGAGCGTATTGATGATACGATTTTGTCTTATTGTAGGCGTTTACGCCAAGATTACATCGAAAAGCTTAAACGCGTAACCGCTGCGGATGATGGACCGAATGATTCGAATCCTCCCGAAGAGTACGAGGAACAGGATGAGGATTATTACGAGGAGAACGTTGCTGCTGAGGCAGAAGATGAATCGGATGATGGTCCTGATGCAGACTAGAAAATAAGTACTTTTTTTATAAAACCACCCCAATGGGGTGGTTTTTACTATTTCGCGTTTTTGGCTGGCAATTTTTTCTCGAGGTACATAATGAGGTAAGTGATTCCGCCAAGTATGATGTATATATAATACGAGAAGAAACGCCAAGTGAGCATGGCCCAGAAGGTGTAGCCAGAAGAAAGGGCTGAGAATACGAGATAGAATGTGCCTTCGGCGGCGCCAGCGTTGCCTGGAGTTGGTACGAAGTAGACGGCTGAGGTGACGGCGACAGTGGTGACGAAGCATGGCAAGAAGTCGATCTGGCCACCAAAGGCTGTAACAACAAAGAATGGGATACTACAAATGAGTAAATGGAACAATACGGACAAAATGATGGTTTTAAGGAAGAGATTGCGGGTTTTGAGGATCATTTTGAGGCAGGTGGCATAGTCGCGGACGCCTTTTTGGGCTTTTTCTATGGCCTGTTCCCTGTTTTTGATGATGTGTATTTTGGCTAGTAGCTTGACGCCAGCAGTGATAATTTCAGTTGTGGCGCGCGGCAAGAATGTGGCAATAATGACGGCGATTGGCCAAAATGCATAAAATAGCAAACCAAAACACGCAGCTGCGATGAGTGGAGCGTTGTTCATACTGTAGCTTCCAGCCAAGAAACAGATCACAGCAATAATAAGGAAGCCGATTTGCCCCGAAATCATACCGACGATTGGAATTGTGGTGGCGAGACCGCCTTTGGCGCAGGAATTTTTGTTCATGTAGTAGATTTGGAACGGCTGACCGCCGATTGCGGCTGGCGTAATATTATCGTAGTAACGCCCAATGAGGACCGTATTGCGCGCATCGCGCCAGGCTTTGTGAATTTCGTCACGTTTTTTGAGCTTGCAAGTTTGCTTCATCATGAGGACATACTTGTAGATTTCGAGACTAATAGCTATAACAAACGCACCTAGTGCTGGCAAAAGATACCAAAAATTGATCTCTACATCCGTAAGTTTGGTCGCGTTTTCGTTGTTGCCGAATTCATTTAGTGCGGTAATCGCAATGACCGCGATGTTGATCAAAATGAATAAAATCGTTAAAAATAGCTTTTTGTGGGATTTTTTAGCTTTTTTCATGTTTAGTCGCGTGCGTTTTTAATGTTTGGATATTCTTCGATTAAGATGCGGATACAACCGGCAATTGGAATAGCAATGATGGCGCCAACGAGGCCAAACATATACATACCAATGACCATGGCGGCAAGGATTGCTACAGCTGGTAGTCTGAGTGCGTCGCCTTGGATTTTTGGTGCAATGGCGTTGTTTTCGATTTGAGCATAAACGATGTAGATGATAAGGAAAATGGCGGCGGCGATTGGACTAGAAAATGCGAGAATAATCGAGACGAGCGCAGCGCTGATAATTTGACCGAACATTGGAATGAGGTAAAAGACGAAGGCGATAAGCCCCATTGGGATGGCAAGCGAGGCTGAGAATTGGAAGATCAGGGCTAAAATAAAGGTGAAGAACATGGTAGCGCAGCCATCAATAAGTGCAACGATAACTTGACGTGACACATAGGTCGAAATCACATTGCTCATGCGGTGCACGATGCGTTTGGCGACAGAAACCGGCTTTTCGTCTTCTTTGCGCGAGCTGAGGCTATGCCAAATTAAATTCATGATGCCTGGACCTTCGAGCATGAAGAGAAGTGTCAAAACGAGGATGAGTGCACCCTTCATTAAGAGATCGCTGATGGCGCTGATACTTGTGACGACAGTGGAGCCAAAATTGCCAAAAATACCTTCCGACAAGGCGCCGAGCGCCTTGGTGATTTCTTCTTGAAGATTACTAATGCCGAGATTGTGACCAAATTCATTGATGCCGTCCCAACCGCCGATTTTTTCGTTGAAAGTGGTTGGAAATTGTTCGATAAATTTGGAAGTTTCATTTACGACTACTGGCCCGACGATAGCAACGATAGCAAGTAGCAATGCGACGATGATTGAATATGCGAGCACGGCGGAAGCTTTTTTGTGGGATTTATTGACGCCAAAATGCTTTGTGAGGAAGTTGTTGAGCTTATTGACGAGTGGTTTCAAAGCGATGGCGAGGAAAATCGAAATGCCAATGATGATTAACCCCGTAAGTGCTTTATACAAAAACAGAATTACGAGTCCAATTCCGAGTAAAATTAACCAAAAACGGAGTAAAGTTCTGGTGTCGATTTCGACGGTTTGCTTTGACATATGCCTCCTTATTAATTCGATTATATCATAAAGATTTTGAAAATAAATGCTATAATTATTGCAGATGAAAGATAGAAAAAAGATTCAAGTTTTACTGATTTTGTCGGTTTTTTCGGCTGGTATTTTGTTGATTTCGAATATTGTTGCTTGTAAACTCTGGGACTTTTTTGGTATTCCGGTCGATGGCGGGATTGCGATTTTTCCATTAACTTACATTATCGGTGATTTGATGGTGGAGTTGTATGGCAAGAAGCTCGCTAATTATGTCATTTATATTGGTTTTGGTTTAAATATTTTGGCGGTCTTGATTTTTCTACTCGTCGGCACGTTGCCACCTTACGCGGGCTGGGAAGGCCAGGAGGCTTATCAGACAATTCTTGGTTTTACGCCGCGAATTCTTGTTGGTAGTTTGACCGCTTATGTGGTTTCTGGCGTTGTAAATAACATTATTTTTGAAAAAATTCGTAAGCGCACCGGCGAGAAGAAATTATGGCTGCGTTCACTTGGCTCCTCGGTGGTTTCGAAGATAATTGATAATGTTTTGTTTAAAACGATTGCTTTTTTGGGGCTACTCAGTTTTTCTGAATTTATGTCACAACTAATTTTTGCCTTCGTGGCCAGCCTGGTACTTGAAGTTTTACTCACGCCGCTGACCTATTTACTTGTAGCTCGTCTCAAAAAATACAAATTTGCCACCGGAGAAAAAGCCTAAGATGCGCTTAAAATTCGAAGTTGAAAAGGTCCTACCAAACGGTTTAGGTCGCGCAGGCATCATTCATACCGATCATGGTGACATTAAAACTCCGGCTTTTATGGTAGTGGGGACACATGGTCAGGTGAAATTCATGTCGATGGACGACATGCGTAATATTAATGCGCAAGCGATGTTGTCTAACGGTTATCATCTACGTGGGCTTTCGCCGGAAATCGCTAAAGATGGCGGT
>JAZUJS010000013.1:0-1834 GCA_045642865.1 Candidatus Nanosyncoccus sp. | reverse complement strand
TAAACAAAAAACAAGTTAAACAATGAAACGAACAGTAAGAATCGTAAGTGTAGGCGAAGCAAAAACCTTTGCCACAAAGACTGGGGAGGAATGCAAATTTACTCCGGTTGAAGTAAAATGGGAAGAAGGAGTGCAGAACTCCGACTCGGTACAGGAATATTCATTGGTTGTTGATGTGAGAGGCAATCTCGACATGCAGAAGATCAACCAGTATGTTGGAACTAACTATACTCTTGATATGCATTTCTTCTTTGA
Source organism: Candidatus Nanosyncoccus sp. (assembly GCA_045642865.1). Classification (GTDB taxonomy): domain Bacteria; phylum Patescibacteriota; class Saccharimonadia; order Saccharimonadales; family Saccharimonadaceae; genus Nanosyncoccus. The sequence continues at coordinate 1,579 of JAZUJS010000013.1, read as the reverse complement.
TGCAAGAACGTCAAAGGAAGGTCGCAAGTTCAACAATGTATCTGGCTATCTGCCAAAGGAACTTTATATGAATTAGAGGGTCATTAGGGACAGGTACCTTTGACCCTTTGACTTGCAAAAACGCCACTCATTGGGTTTCCCAAATGGGTGGCGATTTTGTTTATTTATTAAAAAATTAATTTGTTAAATTGTTAAAATCAAGTGTGGTTTATGCCAATGCTCAAGCTCTATGTTGATGGTAGCAAACTAATTAAGACCTACAAAAAGGGGTTTGACCGAAAGGTGTTTGAAAAACAAGGGGTAAAATAAAATAGAGAGGTAAAAACCTCTCTAATAACTTCGCACCTCGTAAGGGTAAGTTTTCCGCACTTAAGGGTCACCGTCCGCTGGTGTCACGATGCCGAAGCATCTACGCTCTTCAGAAGACTAAACTCAGGCAATGATTGGTCTTACCTGATTTCTGCGGCAAAATTATAAAGAAATTATCATATAACCAAATATTTGCACTAAAATCTTGTTATTCAACGAGTCAACGAGTCAAAAAGTCAAAAAGTCAAAACGACACCCCAAAAATGAAACATCTGCTTAACATATCTTAACACGGGAAAGCTTGTGCAAACCGAGTGTAGAACCAAACTTGCTTGAGTTATACCGAGGTGCAGCCAAGTTTCGCCAAAAGGCAAATGAACGGAATTTTTCATTTTCTGTCATTTAGAGTACATTCTATATGGGTAGTTACTGATTTGAAATAATTTGTTGAATGTATTAGAATGCCTCACAAATTGATTCTTTTTTATGCTGTTTTGGCACTTGATAGTTAAATTGCATTAAGAATCCGCCAAAATGCAACCTATAAGTTGCGTATTCCGATTATTCTTCATATATTTGCACCATCAAAAAAGAGAAAATTTATGAAATTCGTACGTACTATACAAGGATATAATCACCTATGGGCGGTTAGGGACGAAGATAAAGAGACGGATGAACTTTCGTTGCTATTCCGTCAATGGAGCAATTTCAACTACCTGCTTGACTTCTTCTTTGCTAACCTAGATGACCTTCAGGGCTTCTTCCATATAGAGAAGGTCAGCGATGCCATTAAGGATACGGTGGAAGACGCACAGGAACTAGAGCGGTTGATTCTTGACTTCCCTTATACTGAACAGCTTGACGGATTGTTCCACCCTTTGAGTTTGGCTGACAACAGAGCACATGAGTTGACTCGTGAAAAGGCAAGGAATTGGGACAGAAGTCAGCATCCGAGTTGGTTGCGTATTTATGCTATACGAATTGAACCGAATGTTTACATCGTTACAGGAGGTGCTATCAAGTTGACCGCTACTATGCAGGAGCGCGAACATACTCAAAAAGAACTCGACAAGTTGAATGCTTGCCGTGATTTCCTGAAGCAGAATGGCATATTTGACCAGGATAGTTTTATTGATTTTTTCGAGGAGGATTAACTATGAAACAGAAGACTTTAGACTTTTTGGAGGCACACAAGAGCGAACAGCCTTCAACCTTTACTGAAGATGCAAAGTGGCGTCAAGAGAACGAAGTGTGGCTGAAATGGTCACGC
>JAZUJS010000012.1:0-7151 GCA_045642865.1 Candidatus Nanosyncoccus sp. | reverse complement strand
TGGCGATGTTTCGGGGCATTTTCGAATTCCTGTTTCGGAGGTATACTATGTATCAAAATATACCGACGAGTCAGTCTATTTTGAAGACGATGAACATGTGGCTGGAGGGCCATTCATTGGCATATCAACCAATGATATTGTCGCTTTTTCGAATTGGCGTCAATATTTCTCTGCCCAAATATGCGCAAAGGATAAAGATGGTATCGTCTGGATTCCATTGCATGTCGTAACAGTAAATCCAAAAAACCTCCCCTAGTGGGAGGCTTTTTTAATACAAATATTGCCAGATTTGGCCATTCGGGCCATCTTTGATGGTGAGCCCTTGAAGCTCGAAAGCGTGGCGGATTTCGTCGGACGTTTCCCAATCGCGATTGGCGCGAGCGGCGCGGCGTTGCTCGAGTAGGGCTTTTTGTGCATCGGTCAAATCTTGAAAATCACTCGCGATACCAAGTCCAAACCACTCATCGATACTTTCCCAGTCGCCGCAGCTGAGTTCGGCGTTGTCGATGGTCGCAAAGGCTTCAGCTGAATTGAGATTATTATTGAGGCTTGATTTGATTTTTTCGAGCGCTTCAGTATTTGATTTTGTGTCGTCTGTTTGATAGGCGGTGGCATAGCGATTGCGCCAGTTGAGGCGGCGAGTGCGAGCAGCGTCAAGGCTTTCGAAGGTAAAATTGCGCGTGCCTTGGAAATGGCCTTGCAAAACCCACATCTTAAAGTCGAGTGGTGTGAAATCTTTGTCTGCTAAATCTTGCAAAGTGTAGACATTGCCGAGTGATTTGGAGATTTTTTGACCGTCAATCGTAATGAAATTACAGTGCAACCAATATTTAGCCAGATTTTTGCCAGATATTGCAAAGGTTTGGGCGATTTCGTTGGTGTGATGAATTGGAATATGATCGATGCCGCCAGTATGAATATCGATTGGCTCACCGAGTTCAGTATTGATGATGGTTGAGCATTCGAGGTGCCAGCCTGGATAGCCTGGTTGGCCGAGATAATCCCAGCGCATAGCGTGCTTTTCGCCCGGTTTGATGAATTTCCAGACGGCAAAATCGGAAACATTGCGTTTTTCGGCGTTGAAATCAACGCGGGCGCCGGCTTTGAGATTTTCGAGGTCAAGATTGGCAAATTTGGCGTAATCGGCGAATTTGGCGGTGTCAAAATAGATGCCGTCGCTCGTCTCATAGGTAAAACCATTTTTGGTCATCTCATCGACCATTTTTTTGTCTTGTTCGACATAGTCGGTGGCGCGGCAGATTTTGGCTGGTTCGGTGAGTTTGAGGGCGTGGAAACCTTCAAGATATTGATTGATATAAAATTCAGCAATTTCCCAAACGGTTTTGCCTTCGCGGGCGGCGCCTTTTTCGAGTTTATCTTCACCTTCGTCACCATCGGAAGTAAGATGACCGACATCGGTTAAATTGAGAATGCGTTTAACCTTGTATTGGTTCATCTCGAGCGTACGCACTAGCAAATCCCAATAGATATATGATGCGTAGTTGCCGATATGTGGCGTGTTATAAACGGTTGGGCCGCAAGTGTAAATTTTGACTTCGTCGCCGAGTGGTTCAAATTCTTCGAGTGTTTTTGTGGCGGTGTTAAATAATTTCATTTAGGCTCCTTCTTCGGCTAAAAATTGCGGTACGATGCGTATCAAATCGGCGACAATTTCGTCGTACGTGGTGTCGTAAGTACGGAAGCCGGCCGCAAATGGATGACCGCCGCCGCCGTAATAGCCGGCGATTTTTTCGGCGATCGGAGCATCGGTGCTGGTGCGGATTTTGCCGGTCACTTTGCCATCTGGATAAGTTTTGATAGCAACCGCTACGCGTACGCCTTCAACGAGGCGCATTTCTTCTAGAATGAGGACATTTGGATTGTATTCGTCGGAGTATTCGCGAATGTCATCCCATGGAATTAATACTGTGGCAAGTTGATTGTCGAGTGAATACTCGATGCGCTTAATCAGGTCAGCCTTGTAATCGAGGATGCGTGGTGATTTTTTCATGAATTCGCGACGGTTTTCTTCGAGCTCGGCCACGTTGGCGCCAAGATCAGAAAGTTCGGCGGCATCACGGAATGTGTCGGATGAAACGGCGGAGCTTGTGAGCCCTAACGTATCCGATAAAATACCCTGCAAAATTGCTTCGGCGGCAGACTTGCTGACCGTAATTTGATCTTCTTTAGTAATTTTGTAAATTAAGCTACAGCAAGCTGGCAAAGTTTCAATGATGGATTCGTGTGGAAAATTAATATCATCTGGCGTTTCGTGGTGGTCAAGGACGAGAACTGGCGTGTTGTAAAGACGATTTTTGATTGCGGAATCATCTAATAATTTGCTAAGCAGGATTTCGGCGGCTGTATCAACAATAATATAGCCGTCGGCACGATAATCAAAATCATTAGTAACGCGAGACCAATCTGCAAAATAATGAAGGTATTTTGGAATATCTACCGGGCAATAAAGCGAGATTTCTTTACCTTCGAGCAAATAATCAAGCGCAATAGCAGAACCGAGCGAATCGCCGTCTGGATTTTCGGCTTGAATGATACAAAGCCTCTGTTTGTCTTTCACAAAATCTGAAAAAATTGTCATAGTTTTATTATATCATACAGACTGGTTTGGCGGGTGGTGGTTGTGTTATAATAAAAGTATGAGTATTTTTCGTGCAGATAGAAAATTTGACCGTTTTGAAGATGTTACGCCTGAAATGTTGAAGGAAGAAGGTGTTAAGTTGCTTTTGTGTGATCTTGATAATACCTTGACCTCTCGCCTTTCAAAAAATCCAGCCGAGGAGCTCGGAAAATGGATTAAGGCTTGCCAATCTGCTGGCACTCAGATTGTAGTTATTTCGAACAATGTTTCTAAGAAGCGTGTCCAGCGTTTTTGCGAGCCATTCAAGATTAAATGTGTTTGGTGGGCTAAGAAGCCGCTCAGCGTACATCTTACTAAGGCGCGCGAGGAGCTTGGGGTTGCGCCGGAGCATACTGCAATGATGGGCGACAAATGGTCGACCGATGTTTTGGCAGCGAAATTTGCTGGTATTCGTTCTTGGAAAGTTGAACACCGCAAAGGTTTTCTAAAAGATGAACAAAAGAAAGACGAAGATGAGTAAAAAGATCAATCTCCCAACCATACTAACTTTAATTCGTATCGTGTTGGTAGTTCCCTTAATGCTTTGCTTATTTAACCTGAATTTATCTAATCGGCTTGCTTTTCTGATTATTGCTTTCCTTTGTTTTGTAATTGCTGCTGTGACCGATTTTATCGATGGTCGTCTGGCGCGCAAGAATCATCAGGTCACAGATTTGGGTGCTTTTCTCGACCCTTTAGCCGATAAAATGCTCGTTAATTTGACGATTTTTGCCTTCTCGATGATGGGATTGCTTCAGCCATGGTTTTTCATTGTTATTTTGGTGCGCGATTTTGCCGTGGATGGCATGCGTATGATGGTGGCGAAGACTGGTGAGACAGTTTCTGCTTCGATTTGGGGCAAGGCCAAAACGATGACGCAGATGGTTTTCCTCGCTTCGATTTTTATTGAATGCATTGTCTTTTATTTTGTCGCCGATTATGTTGCGCGTGATGTCGTAATGAATATAAATTTTGCATTCCAGATTGTCATTGCACTAATGACAGTCTATTCTGGCATGCAATATCTTGTTAGCGGATACAAAAAAGTAATCAAATAAAAAAATTCCCCCTAGTTTAGGGGAATTTTTGTTACCTTAAATGACTAGGGTAATGATTAGAAGGATGGTGCCAGTAAATGCCATCGAATCGATACGATCGAGGTAACCACCGTGCCCAGCGTCGCCGCCGACGAGTAACTCGAGCTTTTGGAAGACTTTGTTTTTGATGACGATTTCATTTGAATCTTTAATATTAAAGCGACGTTTGAGGAAGCTTTCGAATAGGTCACCAATCAGGGCAAGTGGACCACAAAGAAGGAAGATGAAATCGGTCGAATTCATCATGAGTAGAATTGCTTCAATAAAGAAACATGAGAAAATCAGACCAATAATGGTGCCTTCCCAGGTTTTGCCTTTGGAGATATGTGGAAATGGACGAGATTTTTTGGTAAATTTGCCACCGAGTAGATTTCCAAAAAGATAGGCGAAAACATCGTAACCACAAACACCAAAAATGAGTAGAACGATTTGAAGCGCGTTGGAACGGGCGACAAAAACTGTGCCAGCAACTAGAAATCCGATTTCAAAAATGGTCAAAACGGGTGCAATTGCGTGAAATTTATTTTTAAAGAAGCTTAGTAATTCAATACAAGCAATCGTCGCAAACGAGCCAAAGAAAATCTTGAAAGGAATACTTTCAAAAGTAAAAACGAAGACCGTCGCCATGGCCAATAATGTGAGTGAGACACTCAGACGTACTTTAAAATTTTTCGTCATTGAACCTCCTTTATGGTTCGATTATAGCACATTGTATGCTAAAATAATTATAGTTAATTAGTGAGATAAAAATGCTTGAAACTATTTTTAATAAAGTTCGTAACACTATTCGTAAGATTGATATGAAAATCCAGCGGGTAAAATATGGCTATATTGATAAGCTTCCAGACGACATCCATTATTTCGAAGGCGGTCTTTACGACGCTTTTAAGGAAGCTGCCTATAAGTGGCCACACAATGTTGCGCTTGAATATTACGACAAACAGATTACCTATAAAGAACTTGACCGCAAAATTAATAAGACCGCGCGTGCTCTTAAAGCTATTGGCGTTGGCAAGGGTGATCGCGTTACGATTTGTATGCCAAATACTCCTGAGGAAGTCTGTATGTTCTATGCTATTAACGAAGTCGGTGCAGTGGCAAATATGATTCATCCGCTTTCTTCCGAGCAAGAAATCGAGGATTTTTTGAATCAATCACATTCTAAGGTGATGCTTTGTATTGATATTGCTTACAAACGCGCCGAATCAATTATTAAAAATACTGAGGTGGAGCATCTAATTGTGACTTCCGCTACTCGCTCGATGGACTTTATGATTAAGTTGGGCTATTGGTTGACGAAGGGGCGCAAAAATCATGTCAAACAAACCCAAAAAGTGATGCGCTGGGATACTTTTATGCTGCAATCTACAAAATATGTTGGCAATCCGCAGACGCGCGTCAATAATGACGATTTGGCGGTGATTTTGTATTCCGGCGGTACAACTGGCAAATCTAAGGGTGTGATGCTTTCAAATTTGAATTTTAATGCGCAAGCTTTGATTTCTCACTATGCTGCGCCGGATATTTTAAAGACGGAAGGTTCTTTCTTAACTTTCTTGCCAAATTTCCATGCCTTTGGGGTAGGCATTTGTACGCATATTCCGCTTTATTGGGGCATGCGCGTGGTTTTGATTCCGCAATTCTCTGCCAAAAAGATGAAGCGTTATATCCGCAAATATCATTTTTCGGTACTTTGTGGTGTGCCGACGCTTTTTGACTATATGATGCGTAGTAATTTCCGCAAAAATGACCTCAAAAGTATCACGACGGTTATTTCCGGTGGTGACGCAATTTCGCAACCATTGCGTCAAAAAATGAATCGTTTTCTTGCCGATCACGGTTCTTCGGCCGAGGTGCGCGTAGGCTATGGCTTAACGGAGGCTTGCGGTGTTGCTTCATTCTCGCCTCTCGGTGTAAAGGAATCCGACATCATTGGCTACGCAATGCCGGATTGTGAGTTCCTAATTCGCGATCTTGAGACCGGTAAGGAGGCTGAACTTGGTAAAGATGGCGAAATTTTAATTGCTGGTCCGACTTTGATGTTGGGCTATCTTGATAACGAAAAGGCTACGAATAATTCCTTTGTAACAATCAAAGGCGTACGTTATCTTAAAACTGGTGATGTCGGCTTTATAGATGAGAAAGGCTTGGTTCACTTTAAGTCTCGCCTCAAACGTATGATTATTACGAATGGATACAATGTTTATCCGTCGCAAGTTGAAGCAGCTATTATGAAGTGCTCGGCTGTGGCGAAATGCGCCGTAATTGGCGTTGAAGATCCAGCACATGGTGAAAATGTAAAAGCATTTATTGTCCTTAAAGAGGGTCGCGATAATCGTGGCGGGCGCAATGAATTACAAAAGATTTTACGCCACGAACTAGCTCGTTATGAAATGCCACGCATCTATCGTTTCGTGGATGATTTACCATTGACTAAAATGAACAAGGTTGATTTTAAAGCTCTCGAATCCTGGGATTAATATTTAGATTTCTGAAGACAAAAAAACACGGAATCGCCTTATAGCAATTTCCGTGTTTTTTGATTTTAAAGATTTGTACGATTTTCGAGTGCGGCTGAAAGGGTGATTTGATCGGCGTAAGAGAGATCGACTCCAAGCGGAAGACCACGTGCGAGGCGGGTAATTTTGAGCTCTGGTGTGTTTTCGTGTAACATTTTTTCGAGTAAGAGCGCCGTTCCCTCTCCCTCAATGGATGGATTGGTGGCAATAATCACTTCTTTAACCTCATCTTTTTTGATGCGTTCGACTAGTTCTTTTATATGCAATTCATCAGCCGTAATACCATCAAGTGGCGAAACTGCTCCGCCTAAGACATGATAGGTGCCCTTATACATTTTGGTTTGTTCGATGGCATAGATATCGAGTGGCTCTTCGACTACTAAGACTGTAGTTTTGTCGCGGTTAGGGTTGTCGTAAAGCGGTGATACTTCTTCGCTAGCATCAATTAATGCAAACGTAATTGGGCAGGATTTAACTCCGCTATGTAGGTTTTCGAGCGTTTCGGCGATATTTTCGGCAATTTGTGAATTGGTACGAAAAAGATAGTAGGCGTAGCGTTCCGCGGTGCGCGGTCCAACACCGGGCAAGTGCCCTAACGCCTCAATGGCGTCTTCCAGCGCCTTTGGCAGCATAAATTAGAGTCCTAGATTGCCGAGGCCGCCCATGAGTGGCTTCATTTTTTCGGTTGCAATTTCTTGTGCTTTGGCGAAGCCATCACGCATACAGTTTTCAATCCAGCGTTCAAGTTCATGAATATCATCAAAATCGATCTTTTCTGGATCGAGGGTAACTTTTTTAACTTTAAGTTCGCCGTTGATTTGGATAACTACGGCACCGTCGCCGGCTTCTACTTCGACGATTTCGTTTTTAAGTTCTTTTTGCGCTTTGCGAAGTTGA
>JAZUJS010000011.1:0-1678 GCA_045642865.1 Candidatus Nanosyncoccus sp. | reverse complement strand
AAGCGGTGAGATATTCTGGTGCGTCTGGCGTGACAACTTGAACCGTGGCACAAGCTTCGCTAGAAAGATCCTTATTACTTCTTGGGTTAGTCCAGACGAGCCTTTGGCAAATCTTGAGCTCGTCGCCAATTTTTGCGTCGGTCGTATCATATTCAAAGGTTTCTTTGTGGACTTCCGTCTCGTAACCGCCGATGGAATTTTCGCTTTTGCGATTGCATCTTGGGTCTGTGTCGTTTCCATTTGCGTCAATATTATTGCCACATCCTGGATAATCAAAAGTTCCTTCTGGGACTTTTGTCAATAACGTACCGTCTAAGAATGTATACACTTTCCAGTCAACTTGTTCTGGATATTCGAAGCGGCCGAGCATGTTGTGTGAAAAATCAATTAGTGCAGTGTCGCCTTTTTTAACTTTGATTGTGTCGATTGAAACATTGTTAGTAACTTTCGTTAACCTGTAGACCCAATCCGTGCTGGCGGTGTTATTGGTGTTGTTGTGGTCGGTGGCGGTGGATTTGCCGGCTATGCGCGAATGAATATCTTGCACACTAATCGTGGTGTTGTTTGCCCAACACGAATTATCTATGGTATTAGTTGTGGTTGGGCAACGCCAGATACCCACAGAACACGTGGCTTGATGGTTGTTTGGCCAAAAGTCGCAAAAATCGCTATGATTTTTGGCATAGGAAGCAAATTTGTCGGTATTGATTAAGATCTTGAGACCATTGCCTGGTGTACTCCATTTGTATTGGCCAAGGCTTGAATTATTGGTGCCACGAATGAGTTTACCTTCGGAAATATTGGTAATATAGCTGACCTCGTTTGAATATTTACCAACTGAATATTTTTCGTATCCGGTTGCCTCTGGCTCGATAAAATGAATCATGTGTGCGTCGAGACTATTTAATTCTGTGGAGTATGTTTGCTTGCAGGTATAAAATTGTCCATGCAAATATGCGATAGTTTCATCACCGTCTTCGGTGCGGTTTGCTTCGACGAATGTTTTTTGATACTCAAGGTTTGGATCATGCTCAAAATCGTTATTAATCCAGGTTGTGCCATATGGTCCCATGCCATTGTTGATGTGACATTCATTACATGCGTATTCGGTAGCTGCGTTGTATTGTTCTGTTTCTGATTCCCCTAAACACGTGATTAGTGAAGCGGCATTTGTATTATTGGATTGGAGGCAAAATGAAAACAAGAAAGTAAGGATGCTAAAAAATATCAGCTGTTTGTATTTTGTGTAATCCACCTTTACCATATGCTCTTTATTATAATACAAAAAAATAAAAACACACGAAAAAACGCCGTATTAAAATACGACGTTTTTAAAATTAATGTGCTGTTGCGGGTGTGTATTCTTTGTTGATTTCGAGATACGACATAATATTTTCGTCGCTCTGGATACGTTTGATTTTTTTGTTTTCGTCAGAATATTCTATTAGTATTGTCCACATATCGTTTCCATAAACGACTCTGCTTGTTGATATTACATCATCACTACAGAAGACAACGCCTGCATCTTTTTTATACTTTGTATCGTAGCCGTTTTCTTCTAGCCACGACTGCACTTTTATATAATCTTCCTCAATCGAGGAAGTAAAATCCTCCGGTTCGGGAGTGCTTGTAGGTACCTCTATCGTAGGTACGGGAGTCATAGTCAGCTCCGGTTCAA
>JAZUJS010000010.1:0-23018 GCA_045642865.1 Candidatus Nanosyncoccus sp. | reverse complement strand
CATTTGGGGTGAGGATGGTGCTTTTGAAGATGATTGTATCCCGACAGCTTACTACTTGGCAATTCGGGAAAAGTATGATAAAATAGCAAGAGTTAATTAATTTTTAAGGATTAATATGAAGAAAGCAGTTATCCTCGTCGGCGGAAAACAATATCTCGTCGAAGAGAAAGAGACCCTTAGGGTGGACCTCCTCCCTGAAGGAACCAAAGAGCTCACAACTGACGCTTTACTTCTTATCGATGGCGATACGACTACTGTCGGCACACCAACCGTTAAGGATGTTAAGGTTACAGCTAAAGTTGTTGAACCTAAGGTTGCTGGCGAAAAAGTCCGTGTTATCCGCTACCACTCAAAGAAGCGTGTTCACACTGAGACTGGTCACCGCCAGAAATACTCAGAAATCGAAATCACCAAGATTGCTTAATCGATTTAAAAAGACGAGCTTAATAGCTCGTTTTTTTATGCTATAATATACTCATATGGCGAAGGTAATATGTGTAACAAATGAAAAAGGTGGTGTCGGCAAGACGACAACCGCCGTTAATATGGCATATTATCTCGCAAAAGATAAGTTTAAGACGTTGCTCGTGGATTTTGATCCGCAGGGAAACGCAACTTCTGGTCTTGGTTTTGAAAAAAATACCGATGAGCTCGGTTTGACGATGACCGATGTAATTTTGGGTAATGCTGAGCTTGCTGCTGCTGTGCGTGGGACTAAATACAAGAATTTTGATTTAGCGCCGGCAACACCAGAATTAGCTAATGCTGAGGTGGAAATTACCAGCATGCAACGCAAATTTGTGCGCCTCCGCGATGCAATTAACAAGGTACGTGATCAATATGATTACATTATCATTGATTTGCCACCATCTCTGTCGCTCTTGACGGTTAATGGCATGATTGCTTCGGACTATCTTTTATTGCCTGTACAGACCGAATTTTACGCGCTAGAAGGCGTTGCACAATTGCTTGAGAGTATGAAGCTTGTAATGAAGCAAGCTAATCCAAAATTGCAACTTCTAGGTGTAGTCGCAACGATGTATGATAAACGCACTTCGCTTTCAACTCAAGTTTACGAGGAAATCAAGAAATACTTTAAGAAGATGGTCTTTAAGACGGTGATTCCGCGCAACGTACGTGTGGCGGAGGCGCCGAGCCATGGCGTGCCGGTGGGGGCTTATGATAAGTTCTCGAAGGGCGCGAAGGCTTATCATGATTTTACAAAAGAATTGGAGGAGAGAACAAAATGAAAGGTGGTTTAGGTCGCGGTTTTGATAGTTTAATCCCGACGGAGCTTTTTGATGATGAATTTGATTTAACGGCTTCTGAAGATAAGGCTGGTAGTGAGCTGAAAGAAATCCCAATTGAGGACGTGATTCGTGATGAAGAGCAGCCACGCAAGGAGTTTAACTCGGAGGCGATTGAGGCTTTAGCGGCTTCGATTAAAGAACATGGAGTATTGCAACCGATTGTCGTGACGCGTGAAGAGGGCAAGTATAAGATTGTGGCTGGTGAACGCCGTTGGCGTGCATCAAAGATTGCGGGTCTAAAAACTATTCCGGCGATTATTCGTACGGTTGATTTACAGAATCGTTTAGAGCTGGCGATCATCGAGAACGCGCAGCGTGAAGATCTAAATGCGATTGAACTTGCGACGGCTTATGCTAAGTTGAAGGCACAATTTAATTTAACCGCTAAAGAGATTGCCGAAAAAGTAGGGAAGAGCGAATCGTCTGTCTTCAATACGATGCGACTTCTGAATTTCCCGGACGAAATTAAGCAAACAATCGTGAAAGAGAAGTTGTCAGAAGGCGTGATGCGTCCTTTGGTGACGGCTGAGCCGGAAATTGTAAGTAAGGTATTGCCAAAAATTATTGATGAAGGCTGGACGGCACGTAAAGTGGAACGCTACATGGCCGATAATAAGAAAAAGAGTTCGGCGAGCTTGATTAAGAACGATTTGTATCACAAAGAAGAAGATGCGTTGACTGCAAAGTACGGAGCGGTGGTAAAAATTTCTGGACGCAGCCTAACTTTTAAATGTAAAAACGATAAAGAATTAAAAGAAATCATCGCAAAACTATTTGAGTAAGTTTTGAAAACATGTCAATGAGTTTTTAAAACATGTTGACATGTTTTTTGATAACAGGGGTAGAATGGCGAGGTAAACTTTTTTTGTTTGATGGTATAATTTTAGTATGGTGAAGCAAAAAGATTCAGAACGTGTTCAAAAGGCTGTGGAGATTGCGACTCATGCGCATGAGGGGCAATTTCGTAAAACTGGCGAGCCTTACATTATTCATCCGCTTGCGGTGAAGAAAATTCTTGAAGAATGGAATATGGATGAAGATACGATTATTGCTGGGATATTACATGACACGGTTGAGGACACCGAATTAACGCTGGATGATGTGCGCCGGGATTTTGGCGAGACGGTGGCGTTCTTGGTGGACGGCGTGACGAAGCTTTCGACGGCGCGCACGGGCATGCGTGATATCGATACTTATTTGCCGGAGACGAAGGATAACTTTTTGCGTTTGATGATTGCGCTGGGCGATGATATTCGAGTTTTGATTATTAAATTGGCAGACCGTTTGCATAATTTACGCACGTTGTCGGCCTTGCCGCCAGACAAACAGAAGAAAATTGCCAAGGAAACACTGGAGGTTTTTGCGCCGTTGGCTGATCGATTGAATATGGGGCTTCTTAGGGTGGAGCTGGCGGATTTGGCATTTAAATATGTGGACCCGCGACGTTTTGAATATCTTAAGGATTTGATTGAAAAATATAATAAGGCCGCTAGTAAGAGTTTGAAAAAAGTGCAAGATGAGGTAGCGACGGCATTAAAGAAAGAGAAGATTGATTTCGAGATTTCGGGGCGCGTAAAGTCGGTCTATTCTTTGCATAAAAAGATGGCGAAGCACGATCAAAATATTCACGAGATTTATGATTTGATTGCGCTGCGCATTATTGTGGAGGATATTACGGACTGTTATTTGGTGCTAGGCATTATTCATTCGCTTTATATGCCGATGGATGGGCGCATTAAGGATTATATTGCAATGCCGAAGCAAAACGGCTACCAATCGCTGCATACGACGGTAATTACGCAAGATAAGCGCATTATTGAGTTTCAGATTCGCACGAAAGAGATGCATGAATACGCAGAGAAGGGTTTGGCGGCGAGCTTTTATTACAATGAACAGAAATTGACTGAGAATTATAAGAGTGGGAAGATTGAGCATTTGCCGACGAATCTTTTGTGGATTACGGAGTTGCAAACGGCAGCGGCGCAACTGAAGGAGGGGAAGAAGGTTGATCTTAAGAAACTGAAATTGAATTTGTTTGCGGATAAGATTTTTGTGTATACACCGAAGGGCGATATTATCGATTTGCCGAAAGGGGCTTTGCCGCTTGATTTTGCTTACCGTTTACATTCGGAGATTGGCGAGCATGTAGTGGGTGTGAAGATTAACGGCAAGATGTCGAATTTGAATACGCGGTTGGCGCAGGGGGATGTGGTGGAAATTTTGACGGGGAAGAATCAAACGCCGAAGGCATCTTGGCTATCAAAGATGTTCACTCCGACAGCAAAAAGCAAGTTGAAGCATTGGCTTAAGAATAACGGTAAATAGATTTTGTTGTATAATTAGTTAAAATAATGAAAGGGTTTTAATGAAGAAAAACGTTGTGTTGTGGTCTTCAATCTCTGGTGGAGTTTTGATCGCAATTGTGGCTATTATTATTGCTGTTGTTTGCGCTAATAATGGTGCTAAGAACTCAGATACTAATTCTGAGGATAATAATGGTGGCAGCTCGGTTGTTGTTGACGGTGGTGACAATGGCAGCAAGACCGGCAAAGATGGCAACGATGGCCAAAATGGTAATGACAGCCAAGACGCCGATAATTTTGAAATTAAGGAAGAAGATGGCAAAGTAATTATTAAACTTGGCGAAATTACTACCCAAGTTTATTACCATGATGGCGAAAAAGTTACGGATTACGAAGTTTATCTTGAATGGAAATCACATAAAGAGGCTGAGGAAATGCTTGGCTACTACGAGACTCTTGCTGAAGAGGATGAAACGGTTGATTCCGTTAAGGTGATGGGCCAATATTTGGTCTATAACTACAATGAAGAAGGTTTTGGTGGAATTGAAACCTACGAAGACCTCGTTGATTATGCGAAGACTTTTAACGTTTTGGTTGAGGCTGCTAAAAAAGCTGCCAAAGAAGCCGCTGACGAGGAATTCGATTTAATGAGTGGTATTGAACTTCCTATGCCAGAGAATTGCGAAATTCTCTCAACCGTTGAAGAAGCTGATGGCATTAAGATGTTTGTTGAATGGGAAGATCTTCAGGCTGCACGTGACTACAGATTGGCCGTAAAACAGGCTGGCGAATATGGTACCGTCGAAGAAGTTCCTGGCTTTTTCGCCTTCCAGGGTGTTACGATTCGTATTTCTTATGATGAGGAAAATGCCGAGAACAACTACGTTTTGTTCTACGAATAAAATTGTCTCTTGCTGAAAACAGTCACCTAGGGTGGCTGTTTTTTTATGGAATAAAAAATGGAGCCGATGGCAGGGCTTGAACCTGTGACCTGCTCGTTACGAATGAGCTGCTCTACCAACTGAGCTACATCGGCACCTTGGATGTATTATAGCATAAAAAATCGCCGTATTGTATAATAGATTAAAGGAGTTTTTGATGAAAGAAAAGGTGGAAATTATTAAGCGACCGGAAGAGTTTAAGCAACAGTCGGCTGGTCAGAATATTAGTAGTATTTTGCATAAGAAGGCTTGGACTTCGATTACGGAATCGATTTTGACTTTGGTTTTGGGTATTTTGTTGGCGATTTGGCCAGAGGTGATTATTAAGGCAATTGCTTATATTGTGGGTGGTTTTCTCGTGGTAAAGGGAATGTATCGCATTATTAGTTATTTGATGGCGAAGGGACAGAAGGATTTCTTCAACAATGATTTGTTGTGGGGGATTATTTCGACAATTTTGGGCGTGGTGATTTTGGTGATGGGGGAGGAAATTGCACACGTGTTCCGTATTGTAGTTGGTATTTGGATTATTTACGAAGCATTGGTACGTCTCAATGCTGCCATTAAGATGAATTCGATTAATGCATCAAGTTGGCGCTACGCTTTGATTATTTCCTTGGTGATGCTTTTGATTGGTATTTTTGTGACATTCTTTGATGGTGCGGTGGTTGTACTGATCGGTTGGATGTTGATTGTCGCTGGTTTGATTGGTATTGTCGGGGATGCAATGTTTATGCAATGCGTGAGTGCTCTGGCGCAGAAGGTTAATAATAGCGGGAAAAAAGTCTAAAAATCGGCAAAAACCGATAAAATATGGTATTATTGAGTTAATGTTAAAATATAGGAGTTATAATGGAAAACATTATCAAGAAGTTTCAAGATAAGAAACTTTTGCAATCAACTTTAAAGAATCCACTTCGCTTGGCTGGTGCAATTGCATGCGCTCTCGCTGTTTTGCTTACGCTCATTCCAGGTTTCTATACCATTACTTTTTCAATGCTTGGTATTTCTGTCTCTGATAGCAGCAACATGTTTGGCGGAAAGCTTGGCGGCCTTTGGGGCACCCTTACTATTCTCGGCGCATTAGTTGGTGTAGCTGGCTATTTGATTGATCATAAGATTATTTCAATGGCTGGTGCCGGTGTTGCTTTCCTTGCAACAATCATTTCTATTATTTCTACTATGTCCGGTTCATATGGCCTTATTGGTCTCGGCTTCTGCGGTGTTCTTATGATTATCGTTTTGCTCGCAGGTGCTGGTATTGCTGCTTACGGACAATTCTTTGCAAAGAAAGATGCTAAAAAAGCTATAAAAGAATCAAAATAATTGATTTTGTAACTAACTTGAAATGAAGAGTTTTAAGGAAGATTTTAAGAATATTTATCAAGGTGAGCGTGGGGGGCTCATCTTGATGATTTTTAACTTATTTTTTTCGATTGGACTCTTCGTTTTTTCTGCGACAAAATTAAATCCAAACAGTGCTTTGATAAAGATTGGATATGGCGATTTGGGCGGATATCGCGATGGGGCATGGGGAAATTTGTTGGTTTTTCCGTTGTTGGCAGTATTGTTTGGCATACTACATAATTTGTTGGCAGTTCGTATTTATCATAAACGCGGTGGTGTATATATGAAATTATTCCTTACTCTGACGACCTTTTTGATCGTGGGGACTTTTTTCCTAGTAGTAAGGCTCACTAGTGGGGGATAATTATGAGGAAAAACTTAGAAATTCCGCAAGGTAAGCGCTCAAAACTTTATCGTTTTTTTGAGATTTTGCCTGGTGTAACTTCTTATTGTGCAATTATTTTACTTTTTGTGCTATCTTTTATCAGCCCTTTGTGGGGTGCGTTTTATTTGTTCTTGATTATTGCGACGACACTAGTGAAGGCGGTGGGCGTGGCTTATCGTACAATTCAGGGGTACAATGTGATGAAAAGCGCTAATCAGGTGGACTGGCGTAAGCGTATGGAAGAATTGGCGAACCCGCATGATAATTTTGAACGTTTGCGCGACCAAAATTCACACGAATATCAGTTTCAGCAGCACGTGCAGAATTTGCGTTTGCTTGCGGCGATGCCAGATGCTTATCCGAATCCAGAAAAAGTTTATCACGCCATAATTATGACGGCTTATAATGAGGGAATTGAGGTTTTGAAGCCGTCGATTGAGGCCGTTATTAAGAATTCATTTCCGATGAATCGGGTTATTTTTGTGTTGGCTTATGAGGAACGTGGTGGGGAGGCGATGGAAGAAACGGCGAAGGCGCTCAAAAAGGAATATAAAGATGTGTTCAAAGATTTTATTCTTTCGAAACATCCTGCAAATCTACCGAATGAAGTAGTTGGTAAAGGGCCAAATCTTACTTATGCAGGTGAACGTTTGGCTGAATATGTGGAGGAAAAACATATTCCAATAGAAAATGTGATTGTGACGTCACTTGATAGTGATAACCATATGGCTGAGCGCTATTTGGATTCGGTGGCTTATGAATTTATTGTGCATACCGATCGCCAGCATTTGAGTTATCAGCCAATTTCATTATTTATGAATAATATTTGGGATGCGCCGGCGCCAACGCGCGTAATTGCGGTATCAAACTCCTTCTTTAATGTGATTTCGACAATGCGTCCACATGTTTTGAGGAATTTTGCCTCTCATTCGCAGCCTTTGCAGGCGCTTAAGGCGATGAATTTTTGGAGTAAACGTACAATTGTGGAAGATGGCCATCAGTATTGGCGTAGTTTGTTCTTCTTCAATGGTGATTATTCGGTTTTGCCGATTCGTGTACCAATTTATCAGGATGCGGTGTTGGATGAGACGTTATTTAAGACTATTAAGGCACAATTCGTGCAGGTGCGACGTTGGTATTATGGGGCTAGTGACGTTGCTTATGTGGGGGTGAGGTTATTTTCGCGTAAACGCGAGATGCCTTTCTGGCCGCTTTTTGCGAAATTTTGGCGCCTATTTGATGGACATATTACCCTCGCAATGATGGCGCCGATTGTGGCGTTTGGCGGTTGGGTGCCGATGATTATGAATATTTCAACGCGTACAATGGTAGCTTATAGTTTACCTTCGGTGGTGAGCGTCGTGCAGACTATTGCTTCGATTGGTCTTATTATTACCGTGCTTGTATCTTTGCGTATGTTGCCAAAATGTCCGGAGAAATATCGTAAAGGGAAGAAGATCTTTATGGTTTTGCAATGGATTTTGATGCCGGTGACTTCGATTTTGTATCAGAGTTTGGCGGCATTTTATGCGCAGACACGCCTGATGTTTGGTAGATATATGGAAAAATTTGATGTTACTAAGAAGGTCATGAAGAAATGATTTTAGTTTCTGATATGGACAAAACGGTGTTTTTTCCTGATGATCCTATCCGAACGAAACATAACGTCGAGGCCATTGCTAAGTGGAAAGAGGCTGGAAATACCTTTATTGTCGCGACTGGGCGTAGCATTCGTTCACTTAATTCAATTGTGAATACTTGGGGCGGTTTGAGGCCGGATTATTGTTTTTGCGACGGGGGATTAATTATTTTCGACCAGAATGAACAAGTTGTGTATGCAAATACTTTTAATGATGAGGAGGAGCGACGGGTTCTATCCGGTTTAGATGGGACGGGGTTAAATTTTGTGAACGTTTTTTATGCGACCGATTCGGAAGGGTTGGAGTATCGAAAAAAATTAACCAAAATTCGTTTTTGGTTTAAGGAGCTGGCGGATGCGCGTAGAGCGCTTGGCGTTCTTTGTGATCGTGGTCTTCGTGCCTTTATTTGTGAGGATCCTGGTACTTCTTTTTATGAACCGTTGCGCGAGTATGAATCTTTCGTTGAGGTTATCCCATTTGTGGGCGGGAAAGAGGTTGCGATTAAAAAATTTATACAGCTTTTTAAGATAAGTGAACCACTTTATGTGGTGGGGGATAGTCGCAATGATGAGTCGATGCTAGCCGAATTTAATGGCTATATGATTGCTAATTCTAATCTTGATCAGGCGGGTGCACGATTTGCTCGAACTGATTCGGTGGCGGATTTGATTGAGATGCTGATGGGGTAGAATACTTTTTCTGGTGGGTATTTCACTTGTGTTTGTTCTGCGGTCGAATCCTATGAGATTGCGCCTAGCTTGTGCCATTGATAAATAAAAAAATAACCGCAAGCGGTTGTTTTTTATTTATGGTGGGTCGCAAGGGGCTCGAACCCCTGACCTTCTCGGTGTAAACGAGACGCTCTAGCCAACTGAGCTAGCGACCCATAAAAAGATTATATCATAATTTGGGGTTTTGCGGTATAATTATACCTATAAATTTAATTATAAAAGAAAGGATAAAGCATGAAGGAAAATGCTGAAATAGAAAAAATGCGTCACACCCTCAGTCATGTTATGGCGGCTGCGGTTAAGGAGCTTTATCCTACAACAACATTTGGCGTTGGCCCAGCTATTGAAAATGGTTTTTACTATGACATGGATTTTGGCACGGATAAGATATCGGATGCCGACTTGGCTAAGATTGAAAAGAAAATGCGTGGCATTATTGCGCAGGGGTGCAAGATGGTTCGTCGTGAGGAATCACGCGTTGACGCGCTTGCTTGGGCAGAGAAGAACGGCCAGAAATACAAGACTGAATTGATTAATGATTTACCAGAAGATGAAACGATTTCTTTCTATGATATGATTACGCCAAACGGCAAGGTTTTATTTGAAGATCTTTGCAAAGGTCCACATGTTGAATCGATGAAGGAAATTGGTGCTTTTAAGTTGATGCGCGTAGCTGGCGCTTATTGGCGTGGTGATGAAAAGCGTGAGATGCTAACCCGTATTTATGGTGTCGCTTTTGAAACCCAAGAAGAACTTGACGAATATATTAGGAAACAGGAAGAGGCTAAGGCGCGTGATCACCGTAAACTTGGCCGCGAACTTGATTTGTTCTGCTTCTCAGATCTTGTTGGTGCTGGTTTGCCGCTCTTTACTCCTCGTGGTACCGTTTTGCGTGAAACTCTCGGAAATTACTCTTTGAGCCTTCGTGCTGCCAAGGGTTTTGAGAAGGTTTGGACTCCACACATCACGAAGGTAGACCTCTATAAGACCTCTGGTCACTATGCGAAATTTGGTGAAGGTTTTGCTGTCGAAGGACAAATTTCTAAGGATCGTTTCATGATGAAACCTATGAACTGTCCACATCACGCCCAAATTTTTGCTTCGCGTCCTCGTACTTATAAGGAAATGCCAGTACGTTATATGGAATGTACGACCGATTATCGTGATGAGAAAACTGGTGAGCTCGGTGGCTTGAATCGCGTTCGTTCTTTGACTCAGGATGATTCACACGTATTTTGCCGTTCAACTCAAATCAAAGATGAAGTTGCTTCGCTTGTGAACATTATTAAGGAGCTTTACTCGACGATGGGAATGGAGAAACTTCGCGTACGCTTGTCTTATCGTGATGATTCTGAATCTTATCTTGGCGACATTAAGCTTTGGGAGTCTGCCCAGAGTCAAATCAAAGAGCTCGCAATTGAAAATCATTTGGATTACTTCGAACAAGAAGGTGAAGCGGCCTTCTATGGTCCTAAGCTAGATTTTATGGCTGAGGATGCAATTGGTCGCGAACACCAAGTGGCGACGATTCAGCTCGACTTTGTTCAACCAGAACGCTTTAACCTTGAGTTTACGAATGAAAAAGGTGAAAAAGAACGTCCTGTGATGGTTCACCACGCAACGCTTGGTTCGATTGAACGTTTTATGTCTGTATTTATCGAACATACTGGTGGTTGGTTCCCATTCTGGTGCGCTCCAGAGCAAGTTCGCATAATTACCGTCAATGATACGGTTTCTGAGTATGTTAATGAAATTAAAGGTATCTTGAATAATGTTATACTCGAGAAACCTTTGCGCCACAATGAACTCCGCTTCAAGGTTGATGATTCTGACGAATCTCTTGGCAAGAAGATTAAACGTGCAACCGAAATGAAGATTCCTGCACTTTTGATTGTTGGTCCAAAGGATATGGAAGCAAGAGAAGTTTCTATTCGTCTTCGCGATAAGGAAGAGAAGATTAAGCTCGAAGAACTTGATGAATATCTCAAAAACCTCAAATAATTTTGATAGAGTAATTGTCATCCTTGGCCCTACGGGGTCAGGGAAGACTGGGGTTGGGATAAAAATCGCCAAGGAGATTGGTGGCGAGATTATTTCTGCGGATTCGCGTACGATTTATAAAGGAATGGATATTGGCACGGCTAAGCCTTCGCTTGAGGAGCAGGATGGAGTGCCACATTTTGGTTTTGATTTGGTTGAGCCGGGAGAACGTTTTACGGTCGCAGATTGGAAGGTATATGCTGAACAAAAAATTTCCGAGATTAGAGCGCGTGGGCATGTGCCAATCATTGTTGGTGGTACCGGGCTTTATATCGATGCTTTAGTGTATGATTATCAGTTTAACTCTAAGGATGAATTACATAAAAATAATAGTGCGCCGGATAGGGAAAAAATTTGTTCAAATTATTTGCTCATTGGTGTAAAGTGGGAAACTGATAAATTACGTGTTCGACTTAAAGAACGTATTGATAAAATGTTTATTCAGGAGCTTTTTGATGAAACGCGAGCTTTGGTAGAGAAGTATGGTTGGGGCAGTCAGGCGATGAAAAGTAATATTTATCAGTTTGCCTGGAATTATTTGAATGGCGAATACGATTTGGAAAAGGCCAAGGAACTAAGCTTTTTTGATGATTGGCATTTAGCTAAGCGTCAGCTTACATGGTTTAAACGCACGCCGGAAATAAATTGGTTGGAACTTGAAAAAATTTATCCATACGTGATAAAATATATACAAGATGAGCAAAGAAGATAGCACGCCTGTAGAAAAATTGTTCGGGTCGAAGACTCGCGCAAAACTACTTAAACTATTTTTTGAAAATCCGGAAAAATCGTTTTATGTGCGTGAAATTACACGGGTCATTGAAGAGCAGATTAATTCGGTTCGCCGTGAATTATTAAATCTTGAAAATATTGGCATTATTAAAAACGAAACATTTGATAATAAAATTTATTATTCAGCCAATAACAAGCATCCATACTTTCGTCCAATGATTGATATCTTTTCGAAAAAAATTGATTCAACGCGTGACAAAGAAATTAAAGAAAGTACGTGGGAAGAATATATTCGTCCAGTTAAGTCATATATTAAGGGTCTGGTCGTAACGAATCGTTTGCCGGGGCAGGATGGTCTTGATCTCTTGATTATCGGTGATGACCGTACGAAGAAATTGACGCGCTGGGCTGAGGTGGTAGAGAAGCGCCAGGGTAAACCAATCAATTATGCAATTGTTTCCTATGATGACTTTATCTACCGTAAGAATGTACACGACCGTTTCATCTTTGATGTATTGGAGATGGAAATTGCTGAAATTATTGATCCAGATGGAATTATTAAATAAAAGGAGGAAATATCATGTTTGAACTCGAAAGCAAAAATCCAGATGTTATTACTGTAATTACCAAAAAGAACACTATTTCTTTTAACGTTGCTGAGGCTGTAATTGATGCTGGTCTTGAAGTTGGTAAGATTAGTGGTCCAGGCGAATTCGAAATTGGTGAAGCAACTATTCGTGGTATTGCTACTGCTTCCGGCAGGACGGTTTACGACGTAGAAATCGGTGGTGTACATGTTGGTATTATCGGTGGCATTGAAGAAGTCCTTGATGATATTGTTGCTGATGTGCTTTGCACCTCTTCGATTCGTGCGATTCGTGAAATCGAACCAAAGCTTGTTGTGGCTATGGGCAATGTTGATGCGATGGTGTCTGAACTAAAAATGACGGCTCGTACAGAGAAGAAAATTAAGATTAAGAATCTTGAATCATTAACTCCATCTAAAGAAGCTGTTGTGCTAGGTTAGTATGTCTGATCTAGTGGGCGCAATAATTAGTATAATAATTATTCTAGTATCGCTTGTTTTGCACGAGTTGGCACATGGCGTGGTTGCTTTTTGGTTGGGTGACCGGACGGCAAAAGACGCAGGGCGCCTAACTTTGAATCCGCTAAAACATCTTGATCCGTATATGTCGGTGATTTTACCGACAGTCTTGTTAATTTCTGGTGCGCCTGCTTTTGGTAGTGCTAAGCCGGTGCCGGTGAGTCGAGATAATTTGAAGGGTAAAGAGTGGGGAATGGTTTTGGTAGCTCTGGCTGGGCCGCTTACGAATTTTATCTTGGCGCTTTTGGCATTTTTGGTCTTTCGATTTTGCGATTTTAATGCAATTGCGCTAGAAGTAGTATATATTAACCTGAGTTTGATGGTTTTTAACTTGATTCCTTTGCCACCGCTTGATGGTTCGAGGGTGCTCTATGCGTTTTCGCCGGATGGCGTGCGTAGATTTCTCGATACGATCGAGCCCTACAGTATTTTTATAGTATATATAATAGTACTTCTGTGTGGCAATTTGTTGTCAAATATCCTTTATGGTGCGATGTCTGGGATTTTTGATTTCTTTATCTCGATTACGGGGTAGATTGACTTTGTCGCGGGGGATGGCTTAATTTTTACATAAGCTGAGTTTTTTGTTATAATAAAGATAGCCCTGTCGGCAACATGATTTTCCTGAATAATCATGTTTTAGGGATTTCGTGGTCAACTTCCGTGGAAGTTTGGCATAAGATTTTACCCACCTTGTATATATTACGGGGAAAACAGGTCGGTAGGGCTCCTAAGAGAAAGCGCGGTGGGAAATGAAACAAAGAATCAGAGTTGTAGCTATTATTCGTAATGAAAATGGCGTATTCATACTTAAACGCTACCGTGGTCGCAGTGAGGCCCCGGTTTTTTGGGAACTTCCTACCGGAAAGATTGAATTTGGTGAACAACCAGAAGAATCGATTACACGAACTTTGTCGGAGTATGTAGGATTATCTGTTTCTTCAATTAAGCTGAAAGATGTGGTGACTTTTTTGGCGCCAGAAGGCGCTAGCCAGTTGAGTAATTTATATATCGTATATGAAGTATCGGTGTTTGGTGATATTCATCCAGAACCGCACGATCGTTATTCGGCGTATAAATTCATTAAAGATACGAGCTCGGTACACCTTAATGAGGCATCTTTGACGGTGCTCGAGATTGAAAATGGTAAGGTGAGTGAAAGTCGCGTTTCGCCACGAGGCGCAGCTAATTCGGCTACGGTGTATGTGGATGGCTCCTCTAGGGGGAATCCGGGCGCTGCTGGCATTGGTTATTATATTGTGGGCGAAAACGGACAGCTAATTAAGCGTGGCGGTAATTTTATTGGGTTTGCTACTTCGCGCGTGGCGGAATATTATGCCATGAAAGAGGGAATTGAGCAGGCGATTGAATTGGGATTCAAATCGGTGCGCTTTGTTTCGGATAGTTTGATGGTGGTTAATCAGCTAAACGGTATTTTCCAGATTAAAAATCATGATATTATGCCGATCTATGCTGATATTCAGGAGCTTTTGAAACAGTTTGAGGTGGTAGCCTTTACACATGTGCCGCGTACTCAGAATGCGGCGGCCGATAAAGAGGCGAATCTTGCGATTGATCGCGTAATTAAAGAACAATAGGCGACCACGGGGGCGCTGGCTGATTCTGCGGGGGGCGCTCTGGTTGATTCAGCGGGGGCGCCGGCTGATTCTGCGGGGGGCGCTGGCTGGTTCTGTGGGGGCGCTGGCTGGACAATCTGAGGTGGTTGTGGTAAAATTTGAGATAGCTCAAAAGATAATCGCTTGCTACTCGCAAGAGGAAAGTCCGGGCAACACAGAGCAAGGTAGTCGCTAACGGCGACCGTTCGTAAGAATAGGGAAAGTACCACAGAAACAAGGTTACCGAGTTCGCTCGGCAAAAGTGAAAAGAGTGAGGTAAGAGCTCACAGCGTCCATTGGTGACAATGGGCGGAGGCAAACCCTACCCGTTGCAAGGAGTGCTAAAACACTTTGGCTCGAAGATGCACGCTCACCGCTTGAGCCATGGAGCAATCCATGGACTAGATAGATGATTATCGGTTCGTCGCTGACGAATTACAAAACCCGGCTTATTGAGAGCTAAATATCAAAAAATCACGCTTTTAAGGCGTGATTTTTTGTAATTCTCATTATCGATAAATTATTTGTTCGCTTTAGCTTTTGGAGCTTCAATGAGACCTTTTTTCTTCAAGGTTCGAAGTGCAGATGTAGAAACATTGCATTTGATCTTTTGGCCATTGATGATAAGGGTCTTTTTTGAAACGTTTGGTTTGAAAACTTTGCGAGTATGGCGTTGTGAGAATGAGATGTTGTGGCCATACATTTTGCCTTTTCCGGAAACTTCACAGATAGCCATCTTATTTCTCCTTTACCGTGTTAACAATTTTTTCAAATGCTTTTGGATTGTTGACAGCGAGATCGGCGAGGACTTTGCGGTCGAGGTTGATGTTCTTTGCCTTCATTCCTGCGATAAGTTGTGAGTAAGAAACTCCAAGTTCGCGTGAAGCATTGTTGATGCGAGTGATCCAGAGAGCTCTGAGGTCGCGTTTTTTGTTGCGACGATCGCGATATGAATAGCGAAGAGCTTTGATTACACCTTGGTTACCAAGGCGGAAGCTGCGGGTGCGTGCATGTTGCATGCCCTTAGCAGCGGTCAAAATTTTCTTGTGTTTTGCGTGTGCAGCCACGCCGCGTTTTACTCTCATGATTAAACTCCTAATGCAGTCTTAACGTTTTTCTTGATTTTGCCGTTGATAACTGCAGCAGTTTTCATGTTGCGTTTGCGGGCTTTTGATTTTTTGGCAAGAATATGGTTGCCATAGGCACGTTCGCGGACGAGTTTACCAGTTGCGGTAATCTTGATGCGCTTTGCGGTACCTTTATGCGTTTTTAACTTTGGCATAGGTTTTCCTTTAGTTTAGTTAGTTAATATTGATGTACGATCAGGGAACCGTGGAAGTAGGAAATTACTTCTTCCGAATTCCGACTGATAGGTTTTTGCCGCTAAATTGGGCTTTACCTTCGACGACGGCGTCATCTTTGAGCATGTCAAGAATCTTATCAAGCATCTCTTGACCGATCTCTTTGTGAGCCATTTCACGGCCGCGGAAGACGATTAAAATCTTTACTCGGTCGCCATCTTCGATAAATCCTTTAATTTTGCGGATTTTGATGTTAAGGTCGTTGTCGGAAATCTTGAGGCCAATCTTCATTTGCTTGAGCTCGGATTGTTTTTCGCGAGCTTTTTTGCGATTCTTGGCTTCTTCCTTCATCTTTTGGTATTGGTATTTACCCCAATCGATGATTTTGACAACGGGTGGATTAGCATTGGCAGCAATTTCTACCAAGTCTACTCCGGCCTCTTTCGCGAGAAGCTGAGCTTCTTTGCTCGACATAATGCCAAGCTGTTCACCATTAGTACCGATTACGCGAACTTCGGGATAACGGATTTCTCCGTTGAGTTTGGTGCGTGATGTAGTATTACTAATGATAGTCCTTTCTTCTCTTGAATTAACCTGTTAATAATTATAGCAAAGTTTAAGGGGAATTGCAAGGGGAAAATGTAGACTTTTGTGGGGGTGGCGGACTGAGACTTCTGGAAGCTTTGGGTACCTAGAAGCGGCGGCGAAAGGTGAGGGCTTCGGCGATGGTTAGAAACGGCGGCGAAAAGTGAGGGCCTCGGCGATGTGGGGTGGTTTGATGGTTGGGCTGTTTTCGAGGTCGGCGATCGTCTGTGCGACTTTGATGACTTTGAAATAAGAGCGGGCCGATAAACTCATTTTTTCGGACGCATTTTGCAATAATTTTTCGGCATCGGGTTCTAGATGTAGCAGTTTTGAAACTTCAAAAGATGTGAGCGAACTATTGAAAAATCCATCTTTTTTATAACGGAGGTGTTGGCGAAAAAGCCCCTCTGTTATAGTATTTTTTACAACACTATGTTTTAGGGTGTTTTTGGTCGATTTTTTAAGCAAAAGGTCATTTTCGACTTTTTCGACTTCGAGGTACATATCGATGCGATCGAAGAGTGGGCCGGAGAGTTTTTTCTGATAATTTTCGATTTGCTGGGCGCTACATTTGCATTGGTGAGTGGGGTCGCCATAGTAGCCGCAAGGGCATGGGTTCATGGTGGCAATTAGCATAAAATCAGCAGGGAAGGTTGTCTTGTAGTTGGCGCGCGAGATAGAGATTGATTTGTCTTCCATTGGCTGACGGAGGGCTTCAAGGATTTGGCGGGGGAATTCTGGCAGTTCATCGAGAAAGAGTATGCCGCTGCTGGCGAGGGAGATTTCTCCTGGTAAGGCATTGGCGCCACCACCGATGATTGAGCTAGGGGTGGCTGTATGATGGGGGCTACGAAAAGGGCGCTGAGTAATAATTTTATCTTTAGATAGATTGGCGGCTGAATAAATTTTTGTAACAGTGATTTGTTCGGTGGGGCTGAGACCGGGCAGTAGGTTGGCGGCGGCGTGGGCGAGCATGGTTTTGCCGGAGCCGGGCGGACCAGAGATTAGGATGTTGTGGTGTCCGGCAATGGCTATCTCGATGGCGCGTTTGGCGATCGACTGGCCGCAAATATGGTCGAGAAGTGTCAAATTCTGGTCGTTTTTGGGCATTTTGGTGTTCGAGACGGGTTTGTTATCGTTTTTGATTTTTGAAGCAGTTTCTGGCGCATTTTGAAGCGGGCGAATTTTTTTAAGGTGTAGAAATAGATTTTGGAGGGTGTCGACACCATAGATTTTGATGCCGGTAATGAGTTTTGCTTGGGAGAGATTTTTGATTGGCACATAAGCTTCGTGAGTGCCAAATTTTTTGGCGGCCTCGATGATATTGATAATTCCTTTTATGGGTTTGAGCTGCCCGTTAAGAGAGAGTTCGCCGACGAATAATTTATCTTTTAAGTCCATTTCGAGCAGTTGGTTAGAGAGCGCCATGACCGATAATGCGATGGGGAGGTCGAGATAGGAACCGTCTTTTAAGAGATCGGCCGGGGCGAGATTGATGGTAACTTTTTTGTCGGGGAAAAAGAAACCGGAATTGACAATGGCGCTACGGACTCTTTCGCGTGCCTCGAAGATGGTTTTGTTGGCCATACCAACGATGTTAAAGGCGGGAAGACCTTTGTTTGAGTCGCCTTCGACTTCGATGATGTGTCCGTCGAAACCGAAGGGGATTGCTGAATATATTTTTGAGATCATGACTTAGAGCTAGCAGATTTTTGAGCTTTGGCAACCCACCACGGGTTTTTTATGGAAAAAACAGGGGTCAGGAAAACATTCCGGCTTTGCTTAAAATAAGCCTAGACGGAATGGGGGTGGAAAAAAATTGATAGATGTGATAAGATATAGGCAGTTGGGGCTGACAAAGCTTAGACGGATTATTAACAGATATCAGGCGTGTCGATTAAATACCGTAAGTATTAAATAAGTGAAGAAAACACTTCAACTGCGCATGTTGCATACATGCCAGTCTATGCCTAATTATTTCTAGGCTGGTTTTTGCCTAAGGTTCCGTAGGGTAAAAATTATCATATAACGGGAATAAGGTTATCTAATTGACGAGAGGTGATTCGAAAATTTAGTCATGATAGTAGTCAGTTTGGTTTCTTGCCGCTGATTATAAGTATCGAGATGAAACAGGAAACTATGCACGTAGAATGATATCCAGGTGATTTTTCGGACCCGGAGGCAGTATCCGGCAGCTCCACCATATGTTTTTTGAAATAAAAAATACCCGTTGCGGGTGTTTTTTTTGTTGATCTATTTTTTTAGGGCTATTATGACAAAAGAAAAGACCGGTAACTGCGAGGAAAACCGGTCTTTTTTGTAGAGTGTGGAGTTATTTTGGTCCGCCTATAGTTACATTTCTAATGGCGGTTTTATTTTTGGCTAATATGTTTATTTTTGGCTTTTGTATAATAATTTTATTCAAAAGCTACCTCTATAATACCGCGAAAAAAAGCTTATGTCAATAGAATTTTTGAACAATTTTTTGTATTTTTTTGTGGAGTTTTCCACAGGTTTTTCGTGAACAAATATATTATGGGTGGAATAATTGATGGTTCTTGGCAATTATGTTGCTATGTTGTTGGTTTTTATTAAGAAAATGTGAAAACGCGTGCTTTTTTGTGTGGTTTATATAAAAAGACTTTTTGATGAGTTTTGTTTAAAATGAATGTTGGCTGTGTTTTGGTCGTGATGAGTCGTTTGGTTGTTTGAATGTTTTTGACATTGCGGATTTTGATGTTTGAAAATTGTGCCGTGATTAACGGATTTTTGGCGTTTTAATATTTTGAACGGTTGCGTCGAGTTGAAAATGGGCACTATATAATGTGGCGCTTGTAAAAAATACAATGACATATCTAGGCGCTAAATGGTGGGCTTTTGTTGTAAAAATTACCACATTCTACGTAATTTGTGTGGCTAGACGTAGGGATTGTTGTGAAAAATACAACATTTTTGGCAAAAATGTATTATAGATATGGCTCAGGGAGCGTGTTGTAAAATATACAACATTTTTTTGCGCGTAGTTATTGAAAAAACTTATGTTTTGTGATAGTATGAAGACAGTCGAGATGACCAAGACAAACAAATAAAACAAAAGGCAATTTAACAATGAAATATAAAAAGAAAAGAGCAGCATAACTCTATTCTTGGCGGGCGAAAAGGTTATTTCTAGCCATAAATTACACAATCTTAGGAATAACCTAAAGCTCCGCTAAAACTCATAATTTTAGCTCTCAATTGGCTAACACCAAACAATATAAAATTATGAGGTATAACGTAGAGCGCATTGGTAAATCTTTCGTTAGCACATTCCGAATATTAAAACAGAGCGAAAGGAAAAAGCCAATAAGGATCAATGCTTCACTATACGTGAAGCGGTCAAATGAGAATGCGGGAACTGGTTGCGGTCCATAGTAATGTTTTTAGCACCGGATAACCTCCCCGCTTTCTCCATGTATAACCTTGGGGGAATAGCCATAAACGTGATATAATATATATATGAAACGTAATCGTATTATTTTGTGCATCACTTGTGCAGGATTTTTGGGATTACTTGTCATATTGAACTTTATTTCGCCTGCGGATGCGGGCCCACTGGGGGTTTTGTTATTTTTTACCACGCTATTTGTGACTATTTTTGGGGTTGTTTCTTTGCTGATGGATCTTTTTTATCGTCTATCGGGGCGTAAAAAGGGAATGTCAGCAAAGGATTATTTGTATTCAAGTGTAATTTCATTTGCGCCAATTATGCTTTTAATGGCGCGATCTTTTGGTGCCATTAGTATTTGGACCGTGATTTTGATATTTTTGTGCCTATTTTTGGTGGGATTTTTGGTGCACAAAAAAATATAGTGTGCTAAAATAAGCTTATGGATTATCAAGGTCATACACAATCCTCCGAAAACACTGGTAATTTTGTGCCAAATAATTATCCGGAACAGGTTATTATAAATCCGGAACATGATCTTACGGGCATTGGGAATACTGCAATTTCTAATAATGGCAATGCTACGCCGATGTCAGCAGAGATGGATGGCGGTATACCGATGCAGGCAGGAATGAACCCGATGGGTGGCATGCAAATGCAAGCAGAAGCGGCGCCGATGCAGACGATGAACGCGATGCCGGCTATGGGTCCTGTGCCAATGGAGGCGCAAGTCCAAATGCAACCTCAAGTTCATGGGCAGCCGCAATTTGACCTCAATATGCAGCCTGGTGTTGTAACTCAAGAACAGATGAATCAGATGGCTGCGGCCGGGATGATACCGCGAGAATTTGGGGCGGATAGGTCTGAAGATATCAAGATTGTTGGTAATAAGTTGAATGCGAGCGGGATCAAGGAAGTTGATGATATGATCAATGGTTTTCGCAGTGGTTCAATTAGTCCAAACGAGCTCGTCGAACAGGCTAGCAAGATGACCGAGAAGGCTTTGGAGAATTCTTTTGGCCGAAAGATAGGGGATAACTAATGGAAAGCTGGGTGGTATTTGTAGTTATCGCGGTGATTTTAGCAATTGCGATTGGCGTGATTGTATATTTTTCGAGCCTTTCTAATATTCGTCGCAAGAAGAAGTTTGAGCGCGGCTTGAAGATGGTGCCACTTTTGATTCATCTTCCACCTACGACGGATGACATTCAGCAGGGCGGGCGTGATGAGCGCGATGTGACTAATGAGGCTATTTCGCAGGCGCAGGTGATGTATTCGATTTTGGCTTCAACCTTTAAGAAGGGAATGAAGTATAAAATCTATGGTCAGCGACACATTGCTTTTGAAATTGTTGCGAAGGATGGTTTTATTCGATATTACGCTGTTGTACCATCGGTTTTAGTGGAGACGGTCAAGCAGGCCGTGCAGGCGGCTTATCCGACGGCTCGTTTGGAAGAGAAACGGGGTGAAAATATTTTTGCCAAGGAAGTGTCGGCGGATGCGGTTGTGGGTGCGGAATTGTCGCTCAAAAAAGAATATTATTATCCAATTGCTACATATGAACAAACTCGTCGCGACGCTAGCATGGCAATATTGAACGCTTTATCCAATGTGAGTAAAAGTGAAGGCGCGGTTGTACAAATTTTATTAAGACCGGCCAGTTCGGATTGGATGAAGCGTGCCAAGGAATATGTCGAAAACACGCAAAAAGGCAAAAAGACTGGGCATGGTTCTGATATCGGGCAAACTATGTTTGATATTCTTAAAGCTCCGCTTGAAGTGCCGGGTGAGCACAAGAAGGAGGAATCGGCACCATCGATCAGTAGTGTAAAACAGGAAGAGTTGAATGCGATTGCGGATAAGATGAAATATCCTGGCTTTGAGAGCTTGGTGCGCATTATCTGTAGTTCGCCGAATAAACAGCGATCTGATGCTATTATGGCGGGCGTGGCTTCTTCTTTTGCGCAATTTAATTCAGCAACGCTTAATAGCTTCAAAATAAATGTACTCAAGAACACAAAGAGCCTAATTGTAGACTATGTTTTTCGCTTTTTCCCCTTAAAAGTCCGTTCAAATATTTTGAACAGTGTGGAACTTGCGTCTATGTTTCATTTGCCAGAACAGAATGCAATTCCAAATTCACAAGTTGAGCGTCAATTGACCAAGCAGGTAGATGGCCCAGCTAGGTTGGCTGAAACTGGCGTATTGCTAGGCGAAAACGAGTTCCGTGGCGTGAAAAAGCGTATTTACCTTGATGATGATAATCGTCGTCGCCATATGTACGTAATTGGTCAAACTGGTATGGGTAAGTCCGTATTCCTCGAGAATATTGCTTTCCAAGATATGTGCGATGGGCGTGGTTTTGCCTTTATTGATCCGCATGGTGATGCTGTGGAGGCTTTGTTGAAGCGTGTGCCACAAGAGAGGATGGAAGATGTAATCTACTTTGATCCGGCTGATATTGAACATCCAGTCGGTATGAATATGTTTGAGTTTACTGATCCGGATCAGAAGGATTTCATCGTGCAAGAGGGCATTAATATGTTGCAGAGCCTCTTTGATCCAACGAATCAGGGCTTTTTTGGTCCACGCGGTCAGCATATGTTCCGTAACGCAGCTTTGCTCCTGATGTCGGACCCAAATGGGGCTACTTTCGTGGATATTCCGCAATGTTTTACGGATCCGGAGTTCGTAAAGTCTAAGCTGAAATATGTGACGGATAAGGCGGTCTATGATTATTGGACTAAGGAATTTCCGGCTTCTCAGAAGTCGAACGATGCGGGTGAGGTGATTACTTGGTTTACTTCGAAGTGGGGTCCATTCCTTTCGAATACCATTATGCGTAATATTTTGGGTCAGACTAAGTCTGGATTTAATATTCGTGAGATTATGGATAATAAGAAGATTTTCCTTGTGAACCTTTCAAAGGGTCGTTTGGGTGATCTAAACGCGCAGCTTCTAGGTATGATTTTCGTCATGAAATTCCAACAGGCAGCTATGAGTCGCGCGGATATTCCAGAGAATGAACGTAAAGATTTCTGTCTCTATGTGGATGAGTTTCAAAACTTCGCGACGGATAGTTTCGAATCTATCCTATCAGAAGCCCGTAAGTATCGTTTGAACTTGATTGTGGCTAACCAGTTTATGACGCAGCTTACCGATAAGATTAGGGAAGCAATTCTCGGTAACGTTGGTACGATTATCTGTGGTCGTGTAGGTGTGACCGATGCGGAATTGATGGTAAAAGCCTTTACGCCAACATTTACGGCAGAAGATTTAACTAAGACGGCTAATCATGAGGCTATCTGTAAGGTAATGATGTTTGGTATGCCAACGTCGGCCTTTACGATTAAGTTACCATCTCCAATGGGTACACCAAATGATCAGTTGATGGAAAGCCTGAAAGCTTACTCGGCAACTAAGTTTGGTAAGACGCGCGTTGAGGTTGAACGTGAAATTAATGAGCGTTGGAATGCTGCCGAAAAGGAAAAAGAAGCTGATGTTGTGCTGGAGGATGAGGTATTTGTAGGTCCTGCCTCAGTTGAAACAGGGGTG
>JAZUJS010000009.1:0-1596 GCA_045642865.1 Candidatus Nanosyncoccus sp. | reverse complement strand
TTTATTATAAATCAGCAATCCCAATCAATATTTTTTTGTAAAAAACACAAAAAAAAGTGCAACGTGTTTATTTTTAAGTATATTTGCACGTTTAAAACTCATAAACATGAAGATATTTGTAGCAAAATTGGCTTTCAAAACCACGACAGAAGATCTAAAGGCTCTTTACGAACAATTCGGAACTGTCAGTATGTGCAGGGTAATTATGGATCACGAAACGGGCCGCTCAAAGTGTTATGGTTTCGTTGAAATGCCTAACGACAATGAGGCCTACAAAGCCATTGTCGAAACAGATGAGACGGAATTTCAAGGCAGTGTGCTTCAGGTGAAGAAATCGCGTCCGCAGACGGAAGCAACAGCAAAACCGGTCGAAAAGCCCAAAAGGCCACACAAGCCTTTCACCCCAAAACCACAGCAATAAGTTTTTTTGATAATTTTTCGAGAAAAGCGTCGGCCTAATCGAAAAATTGTCTATTTTTGCAGCCGCAAACAGAGATGGTCTGGTAGCTCAGCTGGATAGAGCAACAGCCTTCTAAGCTGTGGGTCTTGGGTTCGAATCCCAACCGGATCACTAAGCAATCAACCCTAATTGATAATCAATCAGTTAGGGTTTTTCTTTTGCCTCATCCTACCGCTTTCGCATCAACATCATGTCAACCAAATCCACAAAACACAAGTTGTCTTCTAAAAATATGAAATAAAAAATGACTGTCGAGTTTTCGACAGCCATTTTCGGTAGCTTATCAGAATCAGACCATTATGAATAATCATCAATAATAATCTGACCGTAATCAAACCATTCGTTCAATTGGCCAGGAGAAGGCTCTTAAACCCAATTCGGGGGTCTTTTGGTCTCTTTCTTTCAACATGTCGAGAATCGGATTGGCTTTATCGTCATCTACGAAAGTGAGAATGGCGCTGTTGAGGGTAGGCCAGGCATGTGTGCCATAATGAGGCTCACCTGTTTCGCTTCCGTGTCCTTTTATTTCGTTCCATTCGGTGAAACCTTTTACGCCTTTTTCGTTGAGCATAGCCGCGATTTCATCGTAATAGGCTTGATTGTATGCTATGAATATTGCTTTCATGGTGGTTTTGACTTTTAGATTTTTTGACTTGTGGACTTATGGACAATTTGACTAATTGACTTTTGGATTTGGAGACACGATTGCATCTCCAAATCCAGAGTCAACAAATTGCTTATCTTAAATTTTCAGTAGAGGTCAGAGCTTTTTCCGCTTTGCGTTTCTTGTTCCTTACGGCGCGTGTTTCCAACGAGCAGTAAAGGGAAGGAATGAACACCAAGGTAATCAATGTGGAAACGGTAAGACCCCAAGCCACAGTGACACCCAAAGAGTTCCAGATTTCGGCACCTTCGCCGCGACCGATGGCCATTGGCAACATACCCAAAACGGTTGTCAAGGTGGTCATCAGGATAGGACGCAGACGTGAACGGGCTGCCATAACGGTGGCTTCCTTAACTTCAACGCCACGTTCTTCAAGCAGGGTGGTGTAGTCGATAAGCACAATACCGTTTTTCACAACGATACCCATCAGAATCAGGATGCCGACGAATGCCATTACACCTAAAGCCATGCT
>JAZUJS010000008.1:0-5587 GCA_045642865.1 Candidatus Nanosyncoccus sp. | reverse complement strand
CGTGCCGCCTTGTTGGTGAAGGTCAGGGCCATGATGCTGAATGCGTCGATGCCTTCGCTAATCATATAGGCGATGCGGTAGGTGAGGGCGCGTGTCTTGCCTGAACCAGCGCCTGCAATGACCATCACAGGGCCTTCCACTGTCGTAACAGCCTCACGTTGAGGCTCGTTTAAGTCTTTCAGTAAATCTATCATCGTAAAATCAGTTGGGCGGCAAAGATAGTCAAATTATTTGGAAAAATGGTCGGATTGTGGTTGGGAAAATTGGCCGTTGGCTTTTAGCTGTTAGCCATTAGCTTTTAGCCAGCGGCCAAAAACAATATTTGTATCAAATGATGAAAGCTGCCGGTAAAAATGCTAATTTTGCGATTGTATTGAAACTAACGTGGTTATGGATAAATTTAAAAAATACGGAAACATTGGCTCTTTCCTCTTGGTGTTGGTTTTTTTAGTTAATGGGGCACTCGTATTTCTGGAGCATTATCTTCTCTACGACTGGTCGCAGTTTTTTATGGCAAAAATGAATGGTGGTTATTCAATCAATGTCCTTAGTTATTCTTTGAATGTTTTGATGAATACTGCTGGTTTCGCGTTTATGCTTTATGCTGCAATAACATGTAAGAAACTACGACTTTTATCTCGATCTTTTTTGCTCACGGCATGTGTCTTGTCTTTGTTGACTTCTGTTGGTGGAATGTGTAATTTTATTACTAATATTCAAATTGTTACAGTAATTATTTCAGCCATTTCAATTTTGAATCTGGTCATAATAATTTGCTATGTGGTTTTTGCTTTATCAAGTGATATGAAGCGTCAATTTAAAGTTCTTGTTACTGTTTTTGGCGCTATGTATGTGTTGGAAAGTTTTATTCCCTATCTGCTCGCTGAGTCAACGCAAACTGTTTTGAATTTTTGGTTTAGTTTTGTAAAAATTATAAACTTTATGTTTTATTTTTCGTTATGGTTAGGTTTTGCCACTTATCCCGTTGACAAAACCGATAACTGATTTTGCATGATTTGAGGCCAATAGTCTTCGCTTTTTGCGTAGTTTTGCAGTCCGAAAAATAAATTTGTGTAATATATGAATCAGGAAACTCCCGTGCTGCTGCTGACAGGTTATCTGGGCAGTGGCAAAACCACTTTAGTCAACCGCATATTGTCGAACCGCAAAGGCATTAAGTTTGCCGTGATTGTCAACGATATAGGCGAAGTCAATATCGATGCCGACCTCATTCAGAAGGGCGGTGTCGTCAACCAGGAGGACGATAGCCTCGTTGCCTTGCAGAATGGCTGCATCTGCTGCACCTTGAAGATGAACCTCGTGGAACAGCTCGTCGACCTCATGCGCCAGAAATGTTTCGATTATATCGTCATCGAAGCCAGCGGCATCTGCGAGCCGGAACCGATTGCCCAAACGATTTGTTCCATGCCCGAAATGGCATACGCCTTTACACGATTTGGCACACCGCGCTTGGATTGCATCGTGACCGTTGTCGATGCCTTGCGTATGCAGAGCGAATTTGGCTGCGGCGACAATCTGGTGAAAGAAAATATCGGCGAGGAAGATTTGGAAAGTCTTGTCATCCAACAGATTGAATTCTGTAACATCATCTTGCTGAACAAGGCTTCGGAAGTGTCGCCAACGGAATTGGGACGCATCAAGGAAATCATTCGCGCCTTGCAGCCGACGGCTGAAATCATCGAGTGCGACTATGGCGATGTCGATTTCGACCAAATCCTGAACACCCATCTCTTCGATTTCGACGAAGTGGCAGGTTCGGCAGGTTGGATTCGTGGCGTTGAAGACCGCATGATTGAAGACCACGATGATGACGATGAGGAGGAAGAGCACGAACATCATCACCATGATGACGACGATGATGAGGATGAACACGAGCACGGACATCACCATCATCACCATGACCATGACCATGAACACGAGGGTGGGGAAGTGGAGGAATACGGCATTGGCACTTTCGTTTATTACCGCCGCGAACCGCTCAATATGGGCCGTTTCGATGAATTTGTCGCCCGCAGGATGCCGAAAAACGTCATCCGTGTGAAAGGCATCTGCTATTTCCAGAGCGACTACGACATGTGCTACATCTTCGAGCAGGCCGGCAAGCAGATTCAGCTCCGCGAGGTGGGACAGTGGTTTGCCACCATGCCGCCTTACGAACTAAAGCAGATGATGGCCGCCAATCCCGACTTGCGCCGCGACTGGGACGACCGTTACGGCGACCGCATGCAGAAACTGGTTTTCATCGGCCAACACATCGACAAGGAAGCCATCACCAAGGACTTGGATGAATGTCTGGTGAAATGAGACGCTCCCGCAGTCTTGAGAAATGATCGGAAGAAAAGAAAGGAGCATGATAACGGGTTGCAACGTCTCAACTTTTCCCATATGACGGAAAAAGGCGTATGTTTGCGGAAGGAGAGGAGAAATTGAAATGTATTACGGCGAAGTAACCTGGTTCGGAATCATAGTATTCTTCATAATCTTCATCATCGAACGCAGGTGGGAAGAAAGAGAAAGGAAAAGGATTGTGCCGTTACTGAAGAAATGAAATAGCACGCTGATGAAGAGGTTGAGAAGTTCCATAAGTGGTGGAACGAGGACATGGCAGCGAAATATGGCGGATATTTTGATGAAAAAGGTGATGACGATAAAGAGGCGTAAGCATTGGCCAGTATTCATTTAAGATAAGGGGAATGTTTGATGGAAAATCTATTAAGACACGTTAACGAGTTCTACAATTCTAACAAATCGTTAGAATCGAGAATGGAAGACTTGGCAAAAGTCTTTCTGTTTGGTGGTTATATCAATGTTAGAGGTAGATACCATATTTGTCTAAGGACGGTCGAGTTTTACTACCACGAGGAGAATGGTGATATCAAAGATCCAATCATGTATCATCGTAACAATTATCTTGTTGATGGCGAAATTCCTTACTTCAAACCACTGGCATTCAACTCGCATGATACGGGGGTAGATATTACTTTCGAGAATGAAGATAAACACATTCGAGCTTCTGTGTTGATTAGGGCCTACGAAGTTTGGGACTGCGAGAAGAAGTGTAGTTTATTGTGGAATCCTGACGACCAACAGTTTCAATCGTACGAAAAGGTATCGAAAAAATACAAGGAGAAAAAGAAAAGAACTCCAGAGTATAACACACAAAGCATGTATGTCAAGAAGTTCTTGAATGGTTTTGCATCGTCTGAAGAAACTGATGTTACGTGGGTAAGTAAAGAATACAAAGGTGTTATTGGCGAAAAAGATATTACTAAGAACTACAGACAGGGAGTGTTCGAATCCACATCAAATGATAGATATATCCCCAAAAAGGGAGTATCAGATGGAAAGCCATGGGCATTTAGAAGAGAAATTGACATCGATTTGAAATAGCAGAAAATGGGCAGTAGTAGAATCTACCGCCCATTCTGCTTTTTACGAGTTATGACTATTTGCCATCTGTTTCGTCATTAAGAATATCCATCATAAACTGATGTAAGGTTAATTGAACAGGTTCTTTATTCCTTTTGGCCATTATATTCTTATCAGAATACTTCTCGCTGACTATGGCTTCGTATGTGTTTTCATAGAATGTCCATGTCAGACAGTTCAATGCGCCTCCTTGTTCTGCAATGAAGTCACGCATCTGTACCATATAAATATGTTCTTCGTATTCAGGACACAACTCACGGTATTGCTTTATGGTTTCTGCGTCCGTAACATCATTGCCTATACCAGGAATGATGATAAAGTCTGCAGTTTGTAGGCAATTGATATAAGCCCAACTTAAATCGTCATATTCGCTTAGTCTAAGTTCTATGACTTCGAAATGTTCTGCCAATGCATCATACATTTGATTTGCAATTTCATCTTCATAAAGTTCAAGATTGACTAATACTTTTGGTTTGCCTTCTTCGTTTGTATCTATGTATCTTACAATTCCATCAGTATGACCAAAAGTATCTTTTCTATCCCATGGAAACCAGACAACTGTTAGGTCAGACTCTACGAATGCGTCCCTAAGAATGGCTTCTATAGAATCCTTGTTGTAATCGGGATTCTCAAACAATACTTTCTCTGTGATTACAACAAAGTATGTAAATAGAGAACCTTTTCGGCCTTTACAAAACACCATGTTGCCACCATCCATAACGAGTGGAATATTAACAAAAATGAAGTCCTTTACAAAGGGACAGTTGTTTATAACCTTGTCAACATCGGTTATATACTTCTTCTTATCTTGTAGATAATCGGGGTTAAAAATGAATTTCGCAAAGACATTTTGATTCAATTGAACTGGCATAAAATCTCGCACCCAGTAATCTTTGGTGTTGCTGACTGTTCCATATCCTCTGTGGTAATCCCACATAATTTTGCTAAGTTGATTATACAACTCGGGATAATGTCTTACGAGAAGACTAGAGAAAATCACTTGCGTCTTTTCTGTTTCTGTAATTATCATATTGATTTATATTAAATTAAACATGATGATTTGTCGACGAATCACGGTGCAAAGGTCTGTCATTATTCATGGAAAAACGAAATTTTTTTGTTAAATCGTGTTAAAATTTTTGAAAAAGATATGAATTGTTTAATATAATGTTTATCAATAAGATATGAAAAAAACAACCATTCTATTAGATGTAGTTATAAATGGTTGGGTCCCTTTTGTTTGCAATTGTTGGTGAGTCTTGGTGTACTGACCAATAAGTTTTGAAAGAATACAAAAAAAAGACCCCAATCATATCTGATTGAGTTCCTTTTTGCGGAGAGAAAGGGATTCGAACCCTTGGACCACAAATGTGGTCAACGGTTTTCGAGACCGCCCCGATCGACCACTCCGGCATCTCTCCTTCCCAGGTTCGGGTAAAATAAATGCGACTTGAAGTCGCTTGGCGGAGACAGAGGGATTCGAACCCCCGAAGCCTTTCGGCTTAACGGTTTTCAAGACCGCCGCTATCGACCACTCAGCCATATCTCCGCTGCAAAAGTACAAAAATTATCAATCAAGCAAGTGTTTTGCGAAAAACAATACTTTTCGACCGCATTTTTGAATGGTGGTGCGAATGTTAAGTAATACTAAACCAAATTGATAAGTTGTATTTTGCGTTTTCAAACTATTTTTCAATTCCATTCTAAATGCTGCTTGTTTCGCCCAAAATTCCTATATTTGCAGTGCGAAAACGCTACGAAAAAGTGAAAAACAGAGGCGCAATAGAACGTATTCTGCTGTTTTTGCTCGTCATTCTTGCCGGATGTTCGGGCAAAAAATCGGCTTTTGATGTGCTTGATGCACCGCATCATAAGACCGTTCTCAAGCAAATCGGCGAATTGATGCAGGATAATCCTGAGATGGCGTTCGATAGTGTTGTGAAATATGAAAATGAGGCTGAAAACTGGTCCGTCGCCGACCGCAACGAGTGGCGTTTGCGTTATGTCGAGTCGGCTTACAAGACCCGTCAGCCAATGGATAGCTGCCCTGATTTGGTTGAGGTTGTGTCGTTTTACGACAGCCTGTCGCTGCTTTTCCCCGAAGATGACGCGTTGCTCGATTTACAGGCGCACGCAT
>JAZUJS010000007.1:0-2975 GCA_045642865.1 Candidatus Nanosyncoccus sp. | reverse complement strand
TGCTCAATAGCGTCATTCTGATACCAAGCCGATTTTTTCAAATCCTCAAGAATCTTTTCTTCCAAAGTCTGACCCTTTTCAGCATCCGGCGCTTTTTTCCCAAGTCTCCAAAGATACTTCACCGTATTTCCAACACCAACTGCAACTTCAGGAGGCAAGTCCTTAACAATGTAGTGGATAACATCAATACACTCACAAGGCGCACCCTCTCCAGCATAATGCTTAGGATGATTTACCATATCTGCCATTAATTCACCTCCACACCTTCCATCACATCCAGAAAGTGATCATTATATTTTTCATAACGCTTCAAAATATCCGCTTCGTGCATCAATTCCTGGCACTTAAAAAACTCACATTTGCTCCAAGGTTCAGGACAACCGCAACGATACACACAGTTAGGCACACAAACCTCACCAATAGCCTGCAGAAGAGGTTCAGCACTCAACATCAATTCTTTTTTCACCAAGGCCGCAATCTGCCGAGTTTTCTTTTCTGCACAAGCACAAAGCCTTTTTCTCATCATCAAAATCAAAGCCTGCGGATTATAAAAAGCCGTGTACATAATCAGCGCGTTTGGATCGCGAGGCTTTCCGCCGTTCAAGTCTGGCCGTGAGCTCTGCACAAAATGCCGAGGCTGTTTATCCGTATGCCGCACAAATTGAGCAATAGACGATTTATCCATTTCTTCAAACATTAAACAAAGCTGAATTGTCTCAATTGGAGTATGTTCAGCAATA
This sequence comes from Candidatus Nanosyncoccus sp., assembly GCA_045642865.1. GTDB lineage: Bacteria > Patescibacteriota > Saccharimonadia > Saccharimonadales > Saccharimonadaceae > Nanosyncoccus. Next base: position 2,235 of record JAZUJS010000007.1, on the reverse strand, counting down.
AGCCACTTCATCCAGTCTTTTTTAGTAAACTTCCGAAAATCAGGATGCTTTCCACGGCAAGTAAAAGCCGCAGTCTGCAAATCGACTTCAGGATATTTATTGCAAACATCAATATTTATTCTCATTTACCCGTACTCCCAAAACCGCCTTCACCGCGTACAGTTTCGCTAAGTTCTTCAACTTCTTCCCATTCAGCTTTAATAACAGGAGCAATAACAGCCTGCGCAATTCTATCACCAGGATTAATTTCAAAAATCTCAAAAGAATGATTAATTAAGATAGTGCAAACTTCGCCCCTGTAATCACTATCAATAGTGCCAACACCATTAACAACGCCAATTCCATGTTTTCTAGCATTCCCAGAACGGGCCCGAATCTGCATCTCATAACCTTCAGGTACTTCAACCGCAAATCCAAGCGGAATAGTCAAAATCTCGCCCGGATGCAAAACAAGCTTTGTGCTAATATGAGCATAACAATCAGCACCAGCAGCACCAGCACTTTCATAAGTTGGCAATTTTCCGCCATCAATAGTTTTTATTTTTATATTCATTTTTCTCCACCTTAAAAAAATCAAACAACTCTTTTTTTAAATCTTCACTTTTTTTATCCAGAGTGTTTTTTTCAATTTTTTTGGAAATCAAACGACTATTTTTATATATTTTATTTATCCAATATTTTTCTTCTGAAGATTCAAAAAATTGATCAATCACAAAATAATCAATCCAAGAATAAGAAATTGATTTTAATAAAAAATCATCCTTTTCCACCTATTAATCCACCATTAGCAAATTTCGCGCCGCAAGAATAACAAAAATACGTAATACTTTTTTGATAATTTGCCTGTTCTTCATCTTCGCAATAAATCCCAGCATGGCAGTTCGTGCACATTAAACCAAAATCATCTCGCTTAGATTCATCTTCAAAATTAAATTCGTAAATGAGATTAGCTTCTGGCATAGGCTAAGCCTCATTTATATCTACAAGCTCCAGCGACATTTCTTGCTGAACTTTTTCAAGGTTAGTCGCAATCACAATTGGCAATGCCTGATAAAGCAATTTTTTTATATTTTCTGCCGCTTCCAAGCAATTATCACCTTCGACATTGCTAAACTCAAAAGGAATTCTCAAATTTACATTGACTGTATACATACAAGCTCCTTTAAAAAAAACGCCCGGACACCAGACAGCGCACGAGGATAAGAAAAGTGAGTAACTTATCCTGCCTTAATGCGGTTATTTCCCCTTGTAATCAGGCCGAGCTACCACAGCTCCTTTTTATAGTCGATGCAGGATTTACGGCAACAATCTCAACCTACACCCAAGCTGGCCGCCTTCAATGTCCAGCTGGCAAAAAGCCTAATTTAATTTTGACTTGCTTCCATCAGCTCATCAATTTTGTCACTGATGCTGTCACTGTTGTCGTCGTATTTGGCACGCAAAGAACTAAGCTCATTAATAACATGCTCTTTTGCACCACCAATAGCACGACTCAACAGGTCCCGCATGTATTCAATAATCTTCTGCCTGCATCCATCAGGATTCGCCAATACCATAGCTATAATCTGATCTGCGCCAGCTTCAGGCACATCCAGAACACGGCTGGCCTGTTGCTGTTGAAAGCCAAAAAGCCGGGCAATTACAAAATCACGAGGCAACTGTTGCAATCTTTTTTCCTGCAGACGCTGATTCTTTTCTTCAATGGTCACAAGATCCTTTTGAAGCTTCACGAATCTATCAATTCCTTCCAGGTTCCCAAACTTACGAACAATCTCACCAAGAGTCATTTCCTGTAATTCAGCAACACTAATTTGATTATTGTTTTGGATGTTTTCCAGCAGATCATTTGCCGATTTTTCTGCAGCCGCCTGAATTTCCATTTTTTGTTTCTGCAAAAATGCTTCAGTGGCCGCATCATGTTGCAGCTGGTTCCGGTGTTTTTCCAGATAGGCCCTGTTAATAGGATTATCCGTGTCCATCTTTCCAGCTGAATTAACAATGAGGGTTCCGTTTTTTATTTTCCCGTTGATACTTTGCCGCGATACGAAAGCTTGTCGCGCAAATTCTGCAGGTGTAACTTCCATAATGGAAAGTGTAAAGCCTTACAGTTGCAAATGCTATTTACTTGCAAAAAAATGTAAGGTTCCGTCAAGACCTCGCTCACAACTGACAAAGCGCGCCCGTCGCCGAATAATAAGTCGGAGGCCAAGCGGTCTTAGGAAGACAAATTAAATC
>JAZUJS010000006.1:0-40713 GCA_045642865.1 Candidatus Nanosyncoccus sp. | reverse complement strand
AGAATAGCAACTTGAACTTCAGGAGAACCGACGTCGTTCTTATTACGAGCGACACTGGCAATAGCTTTGTCTTTATTCTCTTTTGTTATCATGAGAGTGATTATATCACATCACCCCTAAATCTTCAAGCGTTTTCGCGTTTTCAACTTTATATTCACCAACCTGCGTACGTCGCAAAGCAGTCAAATATCCGCCCACACCCAGCGCCTCACCCATATCCTCGCCGAGTGCGCGAATATATGTCCCCGAAGAAACATGGCAACGAATTTTTAACTCCGGCCACTTATAATCCAAAATCTGCAAATCATAAATCGAAACCGTACGTGTCGGCATCTCGACTTCAACCCCCTTACGGGCCAACTTATAAGCTCGCTCACCATTGATTTTTACCGCCGAAAACTGCGGCACCTTTTGTTGAATTTCCCCTGTAAATTGCGGCAAAATCGCCTCAATCTGCTCACGCGTCAACTCCTCAACATCATTTTCGAGAATTTCACCCTCAATATCACCAGTCGAAGAGGTCGCACCGAGTCGAATCGTCGCCTCATACCACTTATCAAGCTTCAAAAATTCATTCGATCGCTTAGTTCCCTTCCCCGTCAGCAAAATCAAAAGCCCCGTCGCAAACGGATCCAAAGTCCCAGTATGCCCAACCTTCACTTTGTGCCCAGCCGCCGCCGACAAAACTCGTCGCGCACGCGCCACCACACCAAACGAAGACATGCCATCCGGCTTATCGATCAAAAGAATTTCATCATTATTAGTATCGGCAATCGACTCAGTCATATTCAAAACTCAATTTCTCGCAAAACACCATCAACGGCCGCATTAAGCTCTTCCATCGAACCATTATTCATCACGTAATAATCTGCCGCCGCAATCGGGCCACCCTTCTCAAGGTTCTCAATTTCAGCCGCATCGCGCATCTGAATCTCTTGCGTATTAAGCGGACGCACCTGGCGCATACCAACGCGTTTATGACGTAGATTTTTGTTCACGACCACCGCGAGAAAAGTCAAACAACCCGGAAATTCGTGCTTCAAAATCTTGTACTCCGTCCACGAATAAACTCCATCGAGCACGATTCGTTTTTGACCAGCAGCAATCAGATCCTTCGCCTCAGCAATCACCTGACGAACCACCCAGTCGGCACCTTCTTCGGCACGAATTTGCTCACGAAAAGCCTTCTCGTTTTCTGGCGTATCTTCGATACCACGCTTTTCCATTTCCTTCAAAATCATGCCACCGAAATATATCTTCGGATAACCTTTGTTTGTTAAATGATCAATTGCGACGGATTTGCCACTTCCGCTCATCCCCACTACAGCTAAAATTTTTACATTTTCCATATCTTAAAGTATATCACAACTTTACAAAATAAAACTTTTATGCTATAATTAAGATGGTTTCTAGTTTTTGATTATCTTTTAAAAGGAGGGATTAATATGGTAAGCTGGCTCAGAAAAGTAACTTTTGGACGTAACAGTATCAAATCATTTATTGATAATGTTGTCACCGAAAAAATCAAATTCAGTAAGGCACTTAATGATAGCGAAAGTGAAGCACTAAAATACGTTCTGCTTTCAAAGGTGTATGGCGAATTGGATCCCAATAACCCCAAAAAGAAAACGTATTTAACAAGACAGGCGATCATTGAAGAAGCGAGAGCTATCACAAACAAAAAATTTTACTACCTGGATGATTTGCCGGACGACAATACCTGGTACGAATTCTCCATGGAGGAGGGCGCAAAGATAGGCAAGCCTAAGCCCTAAGTGTCACCTTAGTAAGGCGCAACGCAATATGTTGCGCCCATTTTTATGTTATAATGAATCTATGGATTCTTTTTTTACGACCAAAGATCCCCTAGATCAAATCATCCAGCAGACTTTTCCCGACAAAAAAATCGAAAAAACTGAGCATATCCTAACCGGCTGGACCAACATTGTTATTGAAGTGACTACGAATGAGGGTAATTATTTCTTCCGCTTCCCGCGCAATCCTTTTTGGTCACGCATGATTATCAAGGATTCCGCGGTCTGCAACTTTATTTATGGCAAAACCAGCTTCTATACTCCACAAATGGAGCTCCACTACGACTCCAAAAATCGCCCATTCTCGGTTCACAAAAAAATCGAAGGCTATACCCTAGGTGATCGTATTTACCATTTGTCCCATACTGCCATCACCGCTACTGCCTACGATGTTGCGAAATTCATCAAAGAACTATCTAGCATCGATCTCAAAAACGCACCAGAAATCGTCAAATATCCTCTTTCTAAATTCCTCAAAGAACTCGATTATGAGCATTACACAAACCATATCGATGCTGAGCACGATTACATTAAGGCCACCGAGCAAGACAAACTCGTGCATGGCGATCTCAATATTGGCAACATTCTTGTCGACAAAGATGGCAAAATGATTGGCGTTATTGATTTTTGCTTCGCTGGCACCGGCAACCCCAACATGGATGTTTCGCGCGCACTTTCTCGCCCTGTACCAGCCGATTTTTCCGAAGCACTCCTCCGCGAATTCGACAATCAACCCGAAATTAATCGCATGTTAGATGCCTGGAAAAATATCGATCTCGGCTACGCCAACCATATCAAAAACAATTTCCCAGAAATAACTCTTCCCTCTTCTCTCGAATAGATAGGCTTATCATGAATCAAAATCTTCAAATCGTCATCGACTACATGCAAGCGCATTGGCCAAGTCAAGTCAAACCCGAATGGCAAGTTAAAATCGAAGAATACCCAGCCATCGCCAAATCCGTTATACTTGCTTGGAGTCAAAATGCCACTAAAAACCACGAACTCGTGCGCATTGCTGGCCTCTCCGGCTCAGGCAAAACCACCCAGCTCCTTCCAGCCGTCGAATCCTATTTTCGTAATCAAAATCGCCAGCCGGTTCTAATTGCTGCTCGTCGCTTCGTTGAATTTCACCCACACTTCCAAGAAATTCTCAACGAATACGGTGAAGCAAATTTGCGCAAAATGACCGATGAATTTTCGACCATTATGCTCTTCCTCACTCTTAGTGCACTCACCGATATGGGTTGCGACATCATTCTTGACGTCACCTTGCTCGACCCAGCCATCGAGAAAACTCTCACTGAAATGATGCGAAAAAATCAGTACAAAACCTGGCTCACCATGATCGCAGTTTCGCCGACCATTACCGAAAAATTCCTTGGTGAACGCGCCTGGCGCCACACTCGCGAAACTGAGCTCGAATTCATCCGTGCCACCAGTCTTGCGCTTGATTTTTACGCTTCGACCATGCCAGACATGCGCATCATTCTCTGGAATGTTTGGGACACTCAGCCGATTTACGATGGCGCCATCGCAAATGCCATCCCTACCTGGCAAAAATTCTCCAGTATTGAAGAATTCCCTGCCGAGTTAACCGAAGACGATTTACGTGAAGCCAAAATTCGATACTTGAACCAATAAAAAACAGCCCCTCGGGGCTATTTTTTATTTTAGACTAATCATTCTAATATATTCTGTGGCTTTGCGTACTTCTATTTTCTTAATGTCTCTAAAAATACGATATTCACCCTCAGCCTGCAGCTCCACCGTAGAAGGCACGTCAAACTCAATCAAATCTGTACCTTTTACCGACAAATGTGGCGTACAGGTGACAATGCTACGTATCATCAAAATTGACAAACGCCAAAAACTCGTCAAACGCCCCGTCAAGCGCGTAAACTTATCTTTCTCCTTGTAGCAGCCCTTCGTCTTCATCACGCGGCACATCGAAGTACCATTCATCGCTGCATAATCAGAAATCTTTGGATGTTGTTTAACGCCATTCAAAGCAAAAGGCGGAATATAAACTTTTTTGTGACGATTTTTAAAATACCATTTCACGAGTTGCACATAACTTCGCCAAGAACTCTTGTGTCCTTTTTGCATTTTCTTGCGAAACTTCGGTTCATCAAACAACTCAACTGCCTCTGCCGTCATGCCCATCGTCACATAGCAGCTAGCATAACGAAAATGCTTGCCATCCACAACAATATCAAGCGGATAATATTTAACTACCTCACCACGCGTCACGTCGTCCAGCGTCGAAGTGCCAAGCGTCCTAGCCAAATCGTTAAAATTACCATATGGCAAAACACCAAGCTTCGCACTCTTCCCCGACATCATAATTCCATTTACCGCAATCACACCCGTCGCATCACCACCAGCCGAAATTACAAGATCATCATCATGCAAAAGCTTTGCCAATTTCTTCGCATTTGCATCCACATCAGTTGGCTCGACTTCATATTTGCCAACCATATAACCTTTTAATTCGCGAGCCGCAGAAAGCACCTCACGTTCAACATCCTTAAAACGCGAAGAACGAGGATTATAGACAACAATTAAGCGTTTCATGGCCTAGAAAGAAGGAGAAATCCATTTAAGGAATGCATAAATCAAGACATAAGCCACAAGACCAATCACAATCTCAAATAAACGACGCTTCGCCTTTGTCATTTGCGCTTCGTTTCCACCAGAAGTCAAATATTGAATGCCAACGATTGTAATACCAAGCACACCGAGCACGCCAATACCAACACTAAAGATATCAATCACGAGCGAAATAACACATTTAATTCCCTCGCCATCTGATTGGTTAGCCTTTTCGCCACAACCAGTTAGAATCGAATATTTTCCATTCCCTGCACCGTCATTTATTCCTACCCATGCATCAACCACATCTTCGGAGTAACCACCACCATTGCTACTACCATTACTATTACTGCCACCATCATTAGTGGAAGAGATAATATTTACCTGCCAGTCACTTCTAACACTTGTAAAACGTTTTGCAATTGCCTGCATTTCATTCTCACAATTTTCAACAGTCGCTGCTGAAAGATTTGGAGTGCCTTTTAACAACGCGTTTTCCTTCGAGAATCCTCTACTTGCAATTATCGTCAACCGGCCCCCATTACAGGAAAGCGTAACAGGACCATTTTCAAAATAGAACATTTTACTAGTATGGATTCTACCATAAGCAGACGAATCGGTCTTGAAGGAAACCAACAAATGATCCGGTACACCATCACTGGTTATATTAAAATTATCTTTAAGCGCTGCAGTCAAACTTCCTTGCGTTTTAGAACAACCGCCACCAGCATCCGCTTTAATTCTGTCATTAGCCTTCAAGTCTCCATCCACCCAAATAGACATAGTTGAAGATGCATTATCACACTCAATGTACACATTAGTACCATTCACCGAAAGAGACTTGTTGGAAATAGAACCGTCTAAGTTAAGGACATTATATGAAACCGAAGTAGCACTAGCCGTCCCGCAAGAAATAAAAGTTGCCAAAAAAGCGACTAAACCAAGCACGATTTTTTGTTTTGATAGTTTCATACAGGCTCCTTTACCTTAAATATTCGTGTAATTTCTTCGTATCTTTATTTTTACGAAGTTTAGACAAAGCCTTAGCTTCAATCTGGCGAATACGTTCACGCGTAACAGCAAATTCGTTTCCTACTTCTTCTAATGTGTGTGGACGACCGCCGCCAATACCAAAACGCAAACGAATAATTTTTTGTTCACGTTCAGACAAAGTTGATAAAATCTCCGCGAGTTGCTCTTTAAGAATTTGATTAGCAGCAGAATCTTCTGGCGAATCACGCTCTTCGTCTTCAACAAAATCACCAAGTACAGAATCTTCATCGTCGCCTTCGCGGCCAACTGAAGCATCAAGCGAAGCAATATCCTGCTTAATACGCATTACATAATCAATCTTATCTGGCTCCATATCGAGCTCTTTAGCAATTTCCTCATTGGTCGGCTCACGGTTCAATTCTGTCGTCAACTTACGGGTTGTGCGCAAAACTTTATTAATCGTTTCTACCATATGTACTGGAATACGAATCGTACGAGCTTGGTCAGCAATCGCACGAGTAATCGCCTGACGAATCCACCAAGTTGCATAGGTTGAAAACTTAAAACCTTTTTCTGGATCAAATTTCTCGACCGCACGAAGAAGTCCAGTGTTCCCCTCTTGAATCAAATCCAAGAAATCAAGACCACGTCCACCGTAACGTTTTGCAATTGAAACCACAAGACGCATATTAGATTCCACCATCTTGTCTTTAGCTTTCTTGTCGCCACTAGCAATGCGTTGCGCCAATTCTTGCTCTTCTTCTGCTGAAAGAAGTGGAATTTTACCAATTTCTCTCAAATAAAGTCTAACTGAATCATCAGCAAAAGAATCCACGTTTTCGGCTGTAATCGCCAAATCTTCATCCGAAAGCTCTTCTTCATCAAGCAACTCGTCAGAATCTGGCTCGTCGAAATCCATCTCTAAATCTTTTGCATCCAAAATATCATCATTGTCAATACTCATTACCAATAAGTATACTCAAAACTAAGATTTTTGCAAGCTTTGCAACTGTTTTAACACATCTTCATATTCATCGCTATCCTCATCAAGCGACGACAATTTTTCATTCAACTCAGCCTTCAAAATTTTCTTCATTTCTAGATTATAACGACGTAGCAAATCATTCATCTCTGCTTCAAGCGCCGGCGACACCATTCCCTCTTCCCCCACTTTTTCATGATCGTGATTGAACACTATTTCGAGCTCCGCCAAACGCGTTTCATCCTGTGGCAATTCAAACGGAATCTCCGTTTTCACTTTGCCAAAAATCTTCAAAGCCAAAATACTATTTTCAAAATTCTTTGTAATTTCACTCGATGCAACAGTTTTTGGCTCCTTCAAATGACGCTTGCGTTGGCTTTCGTCCAACTTCTTTTCCAAACGTTCACCCTTCTTACGCAAATCATCCACTTCGACTCCCAACTTCTTTGCAACTTTCGCTTCATAGCCGGCACGTTCTACCTCATCTGTCACATGCGCTAACAATTTCAATGCCACGTCCGAATATTTTCGCCTGCCAGCTCCACTATCAAGATCAAGCCGCTCCTCATATTTTTGCAAAAGCCAATCGATTGCCGGAACCTTCTCTTCCACCGCCTGTTTCCATAATTCCGGATCACGCTGGATTAATTCATCTGGATCTTTTGCGCCATGATAATTTGAAATAATTGAAAGGTCAATGCCAAGATCCCCCGCCATACCAATCGCACGCTCCGCTGCATTCACGCCAGCCTCATCACCATCATACGCCAGGCGAATATCCGAAGTTAAATTAGACAAAATTTTCAAATGCTGCTCCGTCATAGCCGTACCAGAAGTCGCCACCGCCTCGCACACGCCAGCTTGATGTGAAGAAATTACATCCATATTCCCTTCCACAATCACCACAAAGCCATTGCGACGAATCGCTTCCTTCGCTTGATACAAACCAAAAATGAAACGGCTCTTATTGAACAACAAAGTATCCGAAGTGTTCAAATATTTTGGTTCACCCTTATCCAGAATACGCGCCGTAAAACCAATCACATTGCCAGAAGTATCAATAAAAGGTACCGTCATCCTACCGCGAAACATATCACCATCGTATTGGTTCAGCAAACCAGCCACTTTTAGTTCATTTAATGAAAAACCACGGCGCTCTAGCACCTGGCGCAAGACTTTCCCTCCCGCCGGCGCATAACCAATCTTGAAATTTTCTACTGTTTTACGATTTAAATTACGTTTATAGAATACATACTCGCAAACCGTCTTACTTTTTGTCAAACAAATTTGATAATACTTCGTCGCAAGCGCCAACGCCTCACGCGCACGCGCTTTACGTTTTGACACTTCCGCGTCACCACCCGTATAACGCGTAAGTTCCACTCCAGCCTGAGCCGCTAATTTTTCCAACGCCTCACGAAAACTAATCCCCTCCACCTCCATCACAAAAGTAAAAATGTCCCCGCCTTTATTCGCAGAAAAGTCGTGCCAAATTCCCTTTTCAGGTGACACCATAAAAGAAGGAGTCTTATCAACGCCCCAAGGTGAACGTCCTTTCAATGTTCGTCCCGCACGCTTCAACTCGATATACTGCCCAACCACATCTTCAATGGGAAGTCGTGCTTTTATCTCCTCCTTCGCATCATTCATACCAATAGTATACCACAGTGAACTCTTTGGCACATCACATTCCATATGTTATAATAAGCATATGGATAATCAAGCATATCTCGACAAAATTTCCGCCAGCAATCGTCCTGTGCGCGCCTCTGGCAAGGATCTTTTTTCTTCACCAATTATCAAAATTGCCCTTGGCGGTATTATCGCTATCATTGTTATTATTATTTTTGGTTCAGTTCTTGGTGGCCTCACTGGCAAAATCAAAGACAAAACCATCGCTTTGCATTACCATATCGACAACACAGTTTTCATCGTCACCGAATTCCAACCCTCATTAAAGTCATCTTCTCTCCGCTCCGCCAGCGCAACCCTACGTAGCCTCCTTGACTCCGCCTCCACGACTATTACCAACTTTATTGTGGAAGAATACAAATTTGACACCAGAAAAGGCGACAAAAAAATCCAAGCAGACGAAGAAGAGCTTTACAACGAATTGTACGAAGAACTCTTCAACGCCAAAATTAACGGCCTACTCGACCGCACCTATGCCCGCAAAATTGCCTACGAAATCACCATTATTCAAAACAACCTCAGCGAAATCTACAGCAAAACCAAAGACGAAAATTTAAAGTCTTCCCTCTCCACTACCTTCGACAGCTTATCAAATCTCTACTCATCATTCGATACGTTTGATAAATAATTTTCATATCTAAAAATAAGTGTATAATTAAAGAAAAGGAGTTTTTTATGGAATCAAAAGAAACCAAAACAAAAGCAGCAGCAAGCCTCAAGGAGCTACGCGCCAAAAACAAAGGCTTCCGCAAAGAATTTATTGATTTTATTAACCGCGGCAATGTCATGGACCTCGCCGTAGGTATCGTCGTAGGTTCCGCCTTCACCGCCATCGTCACTTCACTCGTCAACGACATCATTATGCCAATCGTTTCCCTAGTTGGTGGTGGCTTCGACTTCAGCTCACTTTCCGTAGAAGTCGCCGGCGCAACCTTAAACTACGGCAACTTCATTCAAAACGTCGTCAACTTCCTCATCATTGCCTTTGTAGTCTTCTTGATGATTAAGTTCCTCACCAGCATCCGCAAAAAAGCCGAAAAAATGAAGAAAAAAGAAGAAGAAGCCGGCGAAGCTGCTCCTGCCCCAGAAGACGAAACCGTCGTCCTTCTCCGCGAAATCCGCGATTCTCTCAAGAAAAGCAAATAATACAGCCACAAAAAGAGACCTTAAAAGGTCTCTTTTTTTATTCCGCTTCTTTGCTCAAGTTATAACTTAATCGAACCAAATCACAAACTTCGTCGTCCACAAGTTGTCCAGACATCACAATTTCAATTCCCCCACGTCCAAAATAGCGCGATTCCATCACTGACTCATATTTACTGCAAAGTAATTTGCGCAGTTCCGCATCGCAGCGTACTTCAATTGTGTTTTTATTAATGACTAAGAAAACCTTCTCGCCCACATAATAAAGTTGGCGTTCTTTTTCTTGTTTTAATTCGTATTCACCAATACCGCTTACTTTAGAAACGTCAAATACCATTTCAACTCCTCTATTGAACCATTAATATCATCGAGCGCCCGGTGCGCATCACGCTTAGTAAATTTCTTATTAAGTGCATTTTCAAAATAAATCTTCCATGCCGACACGTCCAACATACGATAATGTAAACGCTTTGAAAACTCCGGCCATTCCCTATCCATGAATTTACGATCCTGATGAATTGAATTGCCAGCAAGATATACTTCCTTATGAAAATATTCATCCAAAAATGCCAATAATTCTTTTTCGACTACAGCCGCCGGCTTACCATTTTTGTTTTGCTCCATCAAGCCGTCGCGTGACTCCGAATTCTTTTCCCAGAATTCGCCCACCATGCGTTTCTTCATCAAACGTTCCGGAACTTTAACCACCGCTTCGTAACGTGCCACTTCTTCAAACTTATAATCAGTAGCAATCGCCGCTACTTCAAGAATACGGTCCTTTTCTGGAGAGAGCCCAGTCATCTCCAAATCAACCCATAAAAGATTTGCCTTTTTCATATCTATAATTATAACACCTCAAAACCGCTTTGGATAATACTCTCAGTCGCATCGTAGTTATCGCGCAAATCAACCAATATATTATATACGCCAATTCCGTCCAAAAACTTCGCCTTCCAATAAATATCCTCCGCCGTATAGCCGCGCACTTCAATATTCGATTCATCATGATAATCACGTACCATTAACCAATGCAAAAAACAGTTATAAATATCAGCATACTTTGAAACCTTCCTGAACAAACGTTCAGCCTCGACAAGCTCAACCTTCTTTTCTTCGCACAAATATTTTAATACTTCATCTTTCATTATGCACTACGCCTTTCCATACCAGTTGCAATTTTTGCGCTTGCCACTAAAATATCCGCAAAAATCGGCCTTAATCTTTTCGCAAAATATCTCGCCGATTCCTCATACAAACTCTTGCTATAAGCCATAAAATCCGTTTTATAATCCACAAAATGCTCACGATCATAAGCGTAGGCCTCACTCACACCCTCATCCGCCTCGGCCGTACCGCGCATTACGTTATACTGATACGCATGATAACACTCGTGCAAAACTGAGCAAATCTTGTCTTCAATATTTTCATCTTCTTTAAAATTATAAGAATCCAGGCGGATCTTCCCATTCATGGTATTGCGATATTCTTTTTTAGGCGTAAAAAACTCCGCCTTAAGACGCGTCTTACCTCGCTCATATTTTAATTGCCCATCCTTGCAAGACATTACTTCAACTAACGGGCGCTTATCCTCAGCAATACCAAGACAATCAAAAACCGTATTTACGACAGTATTACAAATTAATTTCTCTCCCGCATTACCCGGATCAAATGCATCAATCACCGAATCAATTACTAAGCCATTTTCATCGTACTTTATCTTACCGCCATCAAAGGCTCTGTCATTATCCATAGCCGTCAAAACGCCGTCAAGCATCACATCGTAAGCTTCCCCGTTTTCGAACCCAGCCTCGACCAGTCCGATTTTCTCATCTAAATCATTTTTAATTAAATTTTTACGTTCGTCATAAGATTGCTCATGAGATTGTTCGCGCTGCAAAAAATTCCAAGCTTCCGCATTAGAATTTACCTCTCCGCTCCTTAAATTCTCGCCCACCATTACATTACTTCTGGAATATCAATCCCCAAAATCGACATGCCATGTTGCATGACCTTAAGATATGCACGCACGATTGCAACGCGCTCCGCTTCAGATTCGTTCCCCACCACAGGACAATTCTCATAGAAACGTGAAAACTCTTGAGCCAAATCATACAAATAATTACAAAGCTTATGCGGAGCAGTTTCATGTAATGATTCAATCAAAACATCCTTATATTGTGCAATTTTCCTCACTAGCGTTCGTTCGAAATTATTTAAAGCATAATCCGCCCTAAAACCATCTTTTTCCGCCGTATTCGCAACAATCTTCTTTGCACGAAGAATTGAGTACATCAAATATGGACCGCTGTTACCAGTCATTTTAACTGATTCCTGCGGATCAAAGATAATATCGCCACCAATCTTATATTTCAAGAATGAATATTTAACTGCGCCAAGTGCAATCGTAAAATCATCCGAATTGTAGCTATTCTTCAATTCATTCGAAACCAAATTTAAAATATCAACCGCCTTCAAGAAATTGCCCTTGCGTGAAGACATTTTAACGGCACCAGGCAATTTAACATTGCCATGTGTCAAATGCAATGTGCGTTTTGGCAATTCAGGATTCAATTCCGAAATCGCGCCAAGCACAATCTTCATATAGTCAACAATATCATTGGCAGTAATAATTATCGATTTATCAAACTTATAGTCATCCCACTTGGTAAAAATCAGACCAGTGTCTTTCGCTTCATAAGTTGGCAGCCCCTCTTGATTAATGAAGACGCGAGTATGCAAGCCAAGCTTCGTGTCGCCACGGTAAACCACAGCGCCATCCGACATTTCAAAAACGCCCTTAGCAAGACCATTTTTCACCTCAGCCAAACCACGTTCTGCCACAGTTGACTCAGGATAGTATTTATCAAACTTCACACCAATTCGATTATAGAAATCCTCAAAATATTGGTATGACAATTCCCTACCCTTCCAATACATTTCGGCCAATTTCGAATCGTGCAAATTATTTTGCGCAATTGAATAAACTTTTTTATTAATATCAACAATTTCAGCTTTTGCGTTTTCATCTTCGTCGTAAGCACGGGTGCCATCAACATATTTTGCAGCAATATCTTCGATCGTAAAATCAGTCAGGCCAGACTTAAGTAAAGCCCACATTGTCTTGCCAACATGCAGACCAACATCGCCACCAAAGTTTGCGCGAATTACGTTGGCGCCGGCATATTCATACATGCGAGCAATCGAATCCCCAACAATTGAAGTATAAAGATGCCCCACATGCAGTACCTTGAAAGGATTCGGATCAGAGAACTCACAAATCACTGTCTTTCCAAAATATTCGTCCCATGATATATTTTTATCAAAATTAGCCCCAAAATCCTGAATTTTACCCATAAAATATTCATCTGATAAGATAAAATTCAAGAAACCCGGCCCAGCCACTTCTGTTTTAAACTCAGTCATCTCTGCCGCAATTGCCTCTGCAATCTCGCGTGGATTCCTATGTAGCTCACGTGTCAACTGCATTGCAACATTTGAAGAAAAATCGGCAGGCATATTCTCGGGCGCCGGCGTCACAATTGCATCAAAATCAATATCAAAAAGATTCTTAATCACAAGTTTTAATTTCGTCTTTATATCTTCCATATCTTTCCTTGGTGCGGGTAGAGGGAGTCGGACCCTCGTCTCATCCTTGGGAAGGATACATAATAGCCGTTATACGATACCCGCGTACCTCTTAATTATACCACAGACGTCGCCCGGTTATTGCAAATCAATATACTCTTTAATCTGTTCACCGTTTGCCAATTCGGCATATTTCGAATCAAAAGCCTTAAATGGCACGAAAATCGACGCGAAGTTCACTTCCCCCTCAGTTTTTTCAATCAACTTCACATAATAATATCCGTCGCCATTCATCGAAAGGAACTTCTCCGATACGCCACCCGGCTCCAACTTCAAAGCCTCAGTCGCACGGCCGCCATCGATGTTCTTTGCATCAACTAGACCACCAGTCTCCTCAAAAACCACCTTTTCACCCAAAGCTGCAGCCGTATCGCGGAAACTGTTCCCTTTTTCAATCAATACACGCTCGACTTCAGCTGAAGTAGCTTCCGCCTCAGTATCAATCTTAGCGGCAACCTTCGCCTTTGTTAAGCTCAAATAAAGCATGCGACGATATTCCTTCTTTGACACACCAAAGTTATCCTTCAAAATCTTCAAGAAACCTTCCTCACTACGATCTGCGCCGCCAATCTGACGATGTCGCTCGAATTCTTCCGTCACTTCCTCATCGGAAACCGCAATATCATTCTCTTTTGCCAATTTCATAGCATAGCCGTATTGTTCAGCACTCGTCAAAGCCATTCGCATATATTGGCGACGAACTTCGTCGATATCGTTTCCCTCCGAATTGCCAGCCTGCAACTCAAAAGAAGTGATACTACTACGATAAAGCATCAGATAATCCGAAAAACGCACATCCTCACCTTCCACCTGCGCCACCGGCACCGGCAAAATCTCTGTCATATGATACAAAATCTCATCTGTCATTTTAAACTTGTAGAGTGCCAACCACCCACCAATCACTAAAATTCCCAAAACCACAAAAGAAATCAAAACTGTATTTACAACTACACGATGTTTCGTATATTGCAAAGGATATTTAAATTTGCGTCCTTGTGCCAAAACTTCCTCGCGGCGTTCCACGACGCGTTCAAGATCAGTTTTTTTATCGTCCCTCTTCAGCTTCGCAGCCTTTTTGTCTTCTTTTTTATCTTCCTTTTTGGACTTCAACGCTTTCGTATCATCCTTCTTCGACTTCAACAATTTCATACCCCTATTATAACATAATCCTTTCGTGCTATAATATACCCATGGCTCGGTAGCTCAATGGATAGAGCAATTCCGTCCTAAGGAAGAGGTTGTGGGTTCAACTCCCACCCGGGTCACCAAGGTTACGAATAAAAAGAAAGAGCTTGCTCTTTCTTTTTTGAGTAACCGCAGGTGACCCTAGCCAGCGAAGCTGGCGTCGTCACCAAGGTTTGCTACTGTGTTACGGGTGACCCTAGCCAGCGAAGCTGGCGTCGTCACCATATCAGAGAAGAGGCTCTTTTTTGTTGTTTATAACGGGGAGCTTAAATCACTATTGCTCGTGTTTACCTAGTTGTCATTTTCTTTCCCTCGATACTCACCATCAATCATCCAATGCCCTCTAACCCTGAAAGCAGGTATGGTGCCGCGAATTGCCTTATTGGTTGCAGATTGAAGATTAATATCATTATTTTTCGCCCAATCGGCAACGGATATGATTTTTTTAGCGGTCAATTTAGCAATACGACGATACAAAGATTCAATCAAAAGGCTTGCAAATAGCTCAGTCAGCTTATCTACCTTGCCAGTTTTCGTATATTCATCAAGAGCAGGATAGTACTCATCAAACTTTGATTTATTTGGAATGATGATTGGTGGAAGCCCGAGCATATCTAGCTGTTCGTTCGTAAGCAGTCGCCCAATACGGCCATTACCGTCGCCAAATGGATGAATATTCTCAAACTCTGCATGGAAATAGGTGATTTTGTCAAGAAAATATCCGCTAGCATCAGAATTATAGTTTTCAACCAACTCATACATGAGACCGTTTACAAATTCTGGATTCGCCCCAATATGTGTGCCGACACGCACCCACTCTCTACCAGAGCGGAAACGTCCGGCTATATCGTCGCGAATATTCGTAAGCAGCGTCTTATGCAAGTTTAAAATCAGCTCTACGGAAATTTCTTTTTCCGGATTATCCATTAGGTATTCTATGGCGCTAGCGAGGTTCTTTGCTTCGTATATCTCGCGAATCTCATGATCTGTGCGTATTTGGTTACGGATTAGAATATCCTCGGTATCTTCAAGTGTGAGAGTAGAATTTTCAATAGCATTAGAGTTATAGACCATTTCTGGCAATTCAGAAAGGGTGATTTGTTTTATAGCTTCTTTCTGCCGAGTAGTTAACTTGTGATATTCTTCAGCTAAGCTATTAATCCTATCTCTCGTAACTTGATTTATCATAACCTTATTATATCAAACTTTACGTTAAAAATCAATGTTTTTGGCAATTTTAAACGTAAAGTTGGTTATATCATTGTCATTGTAAGCTCTTAAGGAGCTTTATCATTGACGTTGTGCCTTTTCCGTTCCACCCGGGTTGCTAATGTTTAGGCCCACATTCATTAGTTCTACTGATGCCGGGGATATAGTTTGTAGGATACAAAACAGTAATAATTCCCCTTACGCGATAGAAGTCCTCTACGAGGTTATTCCAATTCGTTTGGACGAGGTTCACCAAGGTTTTTCTGCCCCCTCACCCACACTCCATCCGTCTCAACCCCCGCATCCGTCACCAGAGCATATCCATCATCTTTAATATATAGAATATCCGGCATACTCATCCCCGCTGCCGCATAAGTCTTATCTACAATACTGGGAACAAAATTTTTCGCCCCCTCAATAGAACAAACCGGAAAAGATACACTTTCGAGATGTGGAATAAACTGCCATGGCACCAAGCCAAGGGCCGGCTTCGCCGTCTTCCCCTCCACAAACCAATCGGCACAAGTATCCATGCAGAAAGGCGAAGCCACGCATCCGCCCGCACTTTCCCCTACATAGCAGCGCGCTTTCAAAAGACGCTCAAACATTTCTTTTGCCCCCACTTCGGCCAATTTTTGATTCAACCAAGCCGTATACCCACCCTGGAAAAATAACAATTCCGCATTGCTCATGCGCACATAAATCTCATCCGTCGATAGCCCATTAATGTCGCACACGTCCACATCCATCCCCATCTTTTTCCACGACGCCTCAATATTAGCCGCGGCCCATTCCGGCAAACTCCCTCGCGAGTAAGCCGCCGTTACGCAAAAGAATACCTTAGTTCCCACTAACTGTTCTTTTCCTAGCAATCGTCTCAATAATCCTAACTGTTTATTATCACCAACCCATTTCGAAATTAATAAAGCCTTCATAAACCTCCTATACTAAAATATATACCACAAAAATCGCTCCATACTGGAACGATTTTTACATTCAAAATTGGAACGCGTACGGTTACTCCGAAAATATTGTAAGCGAGCCGGATTTTTACAACATTTCCGGATGAGCGAATTAAGAAACGTCCAGTGGACGTTTCAATTTTAATTCGCGAATACCGTGAATATGTTGTAAAAATGAAAACCGCGCGAGCGAACCATTTTCGGAGTAACCGTACGCATTCCAATTTTAAATACAAAAAACCACATTTCCGGATGAGTGAATTAAAAAAACGTCCAGTGGACGTTTCAATTTTAATTCGCGAATACCGTGAACATGTTGTAAAAATGAAAACCGCGCGAGCGAACCATTTTCGGAGTAACCGTACGCGCTCCAGTTTTAAATACAAAAAACCACCTATAAAAGGTGGCTTTTTGCAAGAATACTCTAGCGAGTATATTTCTCATTCAAATCAGAGTAATCATAAAGTTCGTTAGCATTAAACCAAAGATCAATCTCTGCTTTTGCTTCCTCAAGGCTGCCAGAAGCGTGGACCAAGTTTGGCACGCCGACACCCTTAGCGTCTGAATAACCGAAGCTCATGTGTGAGAAATCACCACGAATAGTACCCATTTCTGCAGACTTTGGCTCGGTTGGGCCAACAATCTTGCGGACGAGTGGTTGAGCTTCAACACCTTCAAGAACCAAAGCAATAACTGGACCAGTCATCATGTATTCAACGTTGTAACGGAAAGCTTGTTCACCACGACGAGTAATCATCTTACCAATATCTTCGTAGTGCTTGCGATAAAGCGATTCGTTTGGCATAACCATCTTCATACCAACAATTTTGAGACCGACACGTTCAAAGCGTTGAATCACTTCGCCGATAATGCCGCGCTGAACCGTATCAGGCTTCAAAACGACAAGTGTACGCTGAATATAGTCTTTTGTATCTGCCATATTTTCTCCTTTTAGCTTTTCGCTATTATAACACAAAAAACACAGAGTTTTTAGCTCTGTGTTTTAAGTTTATAGATTATTCTGCTTTTGGAATTACAGCTTCAACTTTTTTAGAAGTCTTCTTTTTGACAGGTTCCGCAATCTTAATTTTGGAAATAACAAAGTTGGCGACAATAAGAACGAGGCCAACGACAATAAGCCAGAGGGATGGGCCATAGCCAACAGCTATACGAGCAGAAGTAGTATCAAAGATAGGTGAAACGTTGCTGAGTGCAATAATCATCATCAAAAGAATATAGCTTGCTGGGATTAGCGTATATGCAGGAGTAATTTTTTGCATGAAGCGGCCAAATCCACTCTTTGCGTAAGCAGGCACATAGTTGAACAAAAGATTGTTTGTAATCATAAGGATAATAACGATAGCTGAAAGAATCGTAATCACTTGAGCCCAATCCATTCCAAGTTGTGGCAAAGTGCTAGGCGCTTCGTCGGCAGCATAATACTTCCTATAAGTCTCTGGAATTGTATAAGCAAGAAATGGCACCAAAGCACCAATGAGGGCAAGCAAAGCGCCAGCATATCCAATAGCCCCAGTTTTTTTAACGTGATACATTTTTACTCCTTTTAAAGCTTAATTATTATAATAATAGCATAAAATGGTAAAATATAACCATGTATGTTGCTGATTTAATCGAAGATTTCCTCGAACACCTCGAAATCGAATCTGGCCGTTCAAAGAAAACCATCGAGAACTACCGTCTCTATCTTTACCGCTTCGTCGAAATAGCAACCGAAATTCTCGACCGCGATATCAAACCAATCGATATCGATCCAGAGCTGCTCCGCAAATACCGTCTCAAACTCAACCGTTACGAATCACCTAATCACGACGAAAATCTCGCCGTCATCACACAGTCATATCACCTTATCGCATTGCGCGGTTTCCTCAAATACTTAGCTCGTCGCCAAATTAAATCCCTCGATCCGTCTCTCATCGATTTGCCACACGTCATCCGCAAACAAGTTACCTTCCTTCATTTTGATGAAGTCGAAGATATGCTCAACGAAATTGACCTCTCTTCCGAATCTGGTCTCCGCGACCGCGCAATCATCGAGTTACTTTACTCTGGCGGTCTCCGTGTCTCCGAATTAATCAACCTCAACCGCGACTCTATCAATCTCGAACGTCGCGAATTCGTCGTCCGTGGCAAAGGCAGCAAAGATCGCCCAATCTTCATCTCCGAATCCGCCGCCGATCGCGTCGCCGAATATCTCGGCTCCCGCACCGATTCCCTACCTGCGCTCTTTTTAAACAATAGCAAAAACCTTAACACGGTCGACACATCTGGTAATTTCCGCCGTCTCACCCCGCGCTCCGTCGAACGTATCGTTGAAAAATACGCCCGCCTCGCCGGCATCACTAAGCATGTCAGTCCCCACACCCTACGTCATTCCTTCGCCACCGATTTGCTCATGAACGGTGCCGACCTGCGTTCTGTCCAATCATTGCTCGGCCACGCCGACGTCTCAACCACCCAAATCTACACCCACGTCACCGACCAGCACCTCAAAGAGGTACATGATCGTTTCCACTCCGAAACCAACTAAAGATTAATCAAACCCAAACAAAAATCAGCAAAGATTAGAGCAATCACATATCCCGCCACCAAAAACGGCCCAAAATAAATTTTTCGTTTGGTGTTTTTTCGCACCGCCGGATACATTATTACGAGACCCAAAAAGTTTGCCAAAAAAAGTGTAATCAGCGCCAACCAAGCATCGCCCAGTGCAATCGCAATCACCGCCCCCAAAATCCAATCGCCATCACCAACCCATTGCCCTTTCGAAATAAAATAAAGCATTAAGTAAATCCCGCCCAAAATTCCGACCGCACCAAGCAACCCAACCACATCGCCTCCCAGCTCCGGCAAAACAAATCTCAAAAACGCCATCACCGCGGCCACTCCCCCCGCAATAATGAGCATAAAATTCGGCAGTTCGCCCCATTTACCATCATAAATTGCCAAAAATCCCAGGAGCAACACCAAAACCAAAGTCAGTCCATAAAGCAAATAAGCGCTCCAATCAAGCTCAAAACTTGGCACCATCACAATCGAGATTCCCACAAAAGCAATCGCCATCAAAACCTCTGCCAAAATTTCCATCACCCCAATTTTCTTCCCACAATAGCGACACTTCCCGCGAAGCAATACCCAAGAAATAATTGGCAAATTATCATACCATTTAAGCTGTTTATGACACGAAAGACACACCGAGCGTTTGCCAAGCGACTGCTTCTTCACATCTCTAAAACGCAAACGCCAAGCCTGGCAAGCCGAAAAAGAACCAAAAATAGCACCCACCACACCAATCAATACGTAAAACAGACTCATCATACCTATTATATTACCATAAACATCTTGCTTTTTTAGCATAAATGCTTTATATTATAGTTAATTAATAAACTATCTCACTGAAAGGAATAGTAAAATGACAAACAAAACTAATAAAAAAGGCTTCACCATTATCGAAGTCGTCCTCGTTCTTGCTATTGCAGGCCTCATCTTCCTCATGGTGTTCATCGCCCTCCCAACCATGCAAATTTCACAACGCGATACTCAACGCCGTGATGATTTGGCTCGCTTTGCTTCCCAAATTAGCCAATATTCCGCCAATAACCGCGGCAAAGTTCCAACAACTCAAGCCGAATGGGAAAGCTTTTCAGCACAATATATGAATGTCGATAAAAAGACCGAAAACGAAGTAACCTTCGTTGATCCAGATGGTCAATATTATCAAATCATACATAAGGGCGAAGCAAGCGCATATAGCGCACCAACAACATTTGACCATAAGATTTACATCTATAACAACGCAACCTGCGATGGTGAAAAAGTAGTCGCATCAACCGGCACCCGCAAAGTTGCCTTCATCTACAAACTCGAAGGTGCTGGCGTCTACTGTGGCAACAACTAATCAGTAAACACATAAAAAATTCTCCTCGCACGAGGAGATTTTTTTATGTCCGCACTTACCCCAGTTATCCTTAAACCTGAATCTAACCCCGCCCAGCCATCCTTCACCAATTTCCTCCACCAACAAAAACCCCACCTGGGTTACCCATCATCAGAATCGCGCGACTCGAAACGCATAGTAATATATTATAGTGAACCAACCAATGAGTAAATTGGCAACAAAGTACCACCAAGCACTACGCCAATCAAAACGGCCATAATCACCATCAAAATCGGTTCAATCATTGTCGAGATAGCCGCAACTTGCGCATCGAGCTCATTCTCATAAACCTGCGCCGCCTTGCCAACCATCTCATCAATCTTACCAGACTGTTCACCAATTGATGCCATCTGATAAACTAGTGGCAACATATATTTACGCCCTTCGAGCGCTTCAGAAAGCGGCTTACCAGCTTTAAGGATTGGAATTGCTTTAGAAAATTCCTCTTCAGTAACCGTATTACTCGTCGATTCAGACGCAATCTGCACTGAATCAATCATCGCTACACCAGTAGCAAGCATCATCTCGGTCGTACGCGCAAAGCGCGAAACGTACAGTTTCTGGAAAAGCTTTCCAAAAATCACAACTTTAATCTTAAAACCATCCCAAATCTTTCGGCCACTTGGGGTTTTAAAATAAGTATAAATGCCAATGATTGAGCCAATCAACACAATCAGAACAATCCACCAGTATTGACCAAAGAAATTCGTCATACCAACCAAAAACTTAGTTAAGCCAGGCAACTCCTTATCCATGTCACTATAAAGACTATCAACTTGTGGCACAACCTCGATCATCATGAAAGCAAGCACAGCCACAATCACCACAAGAATAATTGCCGGATACACCATTGCGCCCTTAATTTTCGACAAAAGCGCCGCATCCTTCTCTTCCTGATCAGCCAAACGCTTCAAGGCCAAATCGAGCGTACCAGACATTTCACCGGCTTCAATCAAAGAGACGTAAACTTTCGAAAAAATGTCCGGATGTTTCGCAATTGACTCATGTAAAGATTTACCTGCTTCCACCGAAGCCAACACTTCTTCGACAACAGCCTTCATCGGCTTCGAAGCGGTTTGTTCCGCAACAGTACGCAAACTCGCCGAAAGTGGCAAACCAGCACCAATCAAAGTCGAGAATTGCCTCGTAAAGACGATGCGATCCTTACCGGAAACGCGACTCATCTTCTTAGCAAGAGGATTCTTTGCGCCCTCCTCGACAATCGATTGTGGAATTAAATTCTGTTCAACCAAAAGCCTACCAGCAGCACGTTCGTTATCAGCCTGGATGCTACCCTTAATAATCTTGCCGGTAGCTTTCTCTTTTGCTTTATAATTAAAACGTTTCATTAGCCTCTTACCAACCTATCCAATTCCATCGGATCAACCGCGTATTCACGCGCACTATCATAAGAAATCGTACCTGTACGCACCATGTCAGCCAAAGTACGGTCCATCGTCTGCATACCAAATTCAGCACCAGTCTGAATAGCTGTATCAAGCTGGAATGTCTTTCCTTCGCGAATCAAAGCGCGAATCGCCGGATTTGCGACCATAATCTCGGCCGCACAAACACGTCCACCGCCAATCGCTGGCACCAAACGCTGTGCACAAATTGCCATCAAAATATTTGAAAGCTGTGAGCGAACCTGTGGCTGCTGATGAGCTGGGAAAACGTCGATAATACGGTCAATCGATTGCGCCGCAGAGTTTGTATGAAGCGTCGCGAACACCAAGTGACCGGTTTCTGCCACCGTAATTGCCGACTGAATTGTCTCGAGATCGCGCATCTCACCAATCAAAACTACATCCGGATCTTCACGTAAAATCGATTTAAGCGCCGAAGAAAAACTGAAAGTATCATAATGCACTTCCCTTTGCACCACCACCGATCGTTTAGATTTATGCGTAAATTCGATTGGATCCTCAATCGTAATAATATGCTCAGACTTTTCAGTATTAATCTTGTCAATCAAAGCTGCAAGCGTCGTTGACTTGCCAGAACCAGTTGGACCAGTCACAAGTACTAAGCCGCGTGGGAAATTCGCAAAAGTCTCCACCACACCTGGCATGCCAAGCTCATTAATATTACGAATCTTATTAGGAATCAAACGAAAAGCTGCCGCCAATTTACCGCGTTCATGAAAAGCATTCACGCGAAAACGTGCCAAATCGCCAAAGGCAAACGAATAATCAAATTCCTTATCACGAATCAAAATCTTTTGTTGTTCCGAGTCAAGAGTTGCAAAAATCAAACTACGAACCATATCTTCGTTTAGTGCCGGAACACCACTCAGTGGCGTCAAAACACCGTCAATACGCAGTACTGGCGGCAAACCATATTGAATATGAATATCGGACGCATTGCGCCTTAAACATTCTTCCAAAAGATTTTCAATTTTGAGCCCACTTTCCATAATTTTATTTTACCATAACCTTTTTATTTTGACTACGCCAAATCAGATGCCACACGGTTAACCTCCTCGATCGTCGTCACACCGGAAAGAACCTTCAAAATACCATCCTCACGCATCGTCACAGTACCCTTTTCTTTTGCGAGATTCATAATTTCCTGCGCTGTCGCGTGAGTCACAATCAGCTTCTGAATATCCTCATCAACATCAATCGTCTCATATAAACCAGCACGTCCTTTATAGCCGCCTGGCGTATCTTTAGATGCGATACCACGTACTAACGTGTATCCCTCGTCGTTCCTAACCGGCAAACCAGGATAGCCCAAATCTTCGCTTACACTCGGCACATCATCGAGCGTTGCCGGCAAAAGCTCGCCTATAATATTATTTATTGCCGTAGTCTCTATATCCGAAGAAGTGTATGTTTCGCGCTTTTCAGTTACACGACGCACCAAGCGCTGGCCAATCACAGTATTAAGCGTAGAGGCAAGCAAGAACGGCTCGATACCCATATCAAGAAGACGAGGCAAAATACCAGCTGCAGAGTTAGTATGGAGCGTCGAAAACACCAAGTGACCTGTCAGTGCAGCCTGCACAGCCAAGCTTGCCGTCTCGGAATCACGAATCTCACCCACCATTACCACGTCAGGGTCCTGACGCAAAATCGAACGTAGGCCCGAAGCAAAAGTCAAACCAGCATCCACATTTACCTGAATCTGGTTAATACCACTCATCTTATACTCGACCGGATCCTCAAGCGTCACAATATTAATTTCTTCGCTCTTAATCTGTTGAATTAAAGCATAAAGCGTCGTAGACTTACCAGAACCAGTAGGACCAGAAGTCAAAATCATACCGTTCGGCTTAGAAATGCCATTCTTCACCGCGCGCAGAGCACGGCCGGTCATACCCATTTTATCAATCTTCATTGCAGTACCGCTCTTATCGAGCAAACGAATCACCACCTGCTCACCCCAAGTCACCGGCGAAATCGCGATACGCAAATCGATTTCGTTATCATCCACAAGAACCGTAAACTCACCATCCTGCGGAATACGATGTTCATCAATCTTAAGATTAGCCAAAATCTTCACGCGTGAGACTAAAGCTGGCGCCACGGTTTTTGGCAATTCCATAATACGACGCAACACGCCATCCACGCGACAGCGAATAATCAATTCTTCTTCAAGCGGCTCAATATGAATATCGGAAGCCTTAGATTTAGCAGCATAACTCAAAATCGTCGTCAAAGCCTTCGAAATCGGCGAATCCTGAACGATCGTCTTTACATCTTTCGCCTGCGCTTCAATGGCAATTTCCTCGTCGGTAGCCTTAACGGCGCGTTTCACCGAGCTAAAATCACCCTTATATTGCTCCAAAACTTCACGAATACCACGTTCCGAAGACATCATCACGCGAATTGGCTTGTTAACCAAATTCGCCAAGAAATCCGTCGCCTGAACGTTTGTCACATCGAGCATCGCCACAACTAACGAACCGTTCTGTTCGCCGAGCGGAATCGCCATTACGCGCTCAGAGGCCTCCTGCGGCAAAAGCAAAAGCGTCTCTTGATCCATGCGAATATTTTTCAGCTCGATATAAGGCACGCCAATAATCACGGCGGTCGCATGCGCCACCATTTCAGAATTAATTAAACTCTTGGCTAATAATTCATCAATCAGCTGTTTGTTATTTATGTAGGCCTCATTCTTGACCTGCATTACAGCATCATAATCAGCCAAACCCTCGGCAAGCAATAACTCGACGATTTTTTCCTGCGCCGTCTTAGTAAGCAGGGCCATAACTACTCTTCCCCATCGAGTAATTCGTCAAATTCATCAATAGAACCCTCTTCAGTATTCAGCAAATCATCATACTCTTCAATGTAATTAATGCGATAATCACCATCACTACCGATAAACACCTCGACCGTTGGGTTGATTGCATCCGGGTTAAAAATCTCAAGATTCGGATCCGCCACACTAGGAGAAGTAGCAGATTCAATCGTCTCAAAGCTTACGCTTTCAATAGGCGGAATTAGTGCATTACAGGTAAAATAAGCCACCAAAGAGCCAGCCACAATAGAAATAATAGAAGTTAATAAATCAAAACGTGACTCATTCATTATTTTGTAGCTCCTTCATCTGGGGAAATTGTTTTATTGTGCTCGAGCAAAACGACCGGTTCCATCCAATAAGCAGTCGCCTGCGCATGTAGACTCAAACGATTCTCGGAACTTTCGATCACAGCGGATTCAATATTAAACTCACGAATCGAATGTTCCATAGTATTAAGCACACGATAAACCGTGTCCGTATCAGTTTCGACCGAAAGGTTCAAGGCGAGCGATTCAAGCCCAGGCAATTCATTTTCAACCATTACAGAAGATGGAGCCAAACTATCCGGTGACCAACCCGAAAGCAAGAAAACCTTGTTTAAACTAGCCAACAAAGCCTCTTGGTTTGGCTGAGATGGCAAAGCATCAGGAATCAAACGCAAAGCCGAGCAACGCTTAATCAAATTAGTTGCACTTATGCGATCTTCACTCGAAATTGCACTATCGTAAACCGCATTTAATTCTTCGTATGAATATTTTTTGCCCTGTTCGTTCAGACAAGCACTATCCGTCGAAGCATCAGACACCATCGACAAAGCATCATTAGCGGCTAGACCTTGCAAAATATTCGAGCGCAAAGTACCAGGAACCTGATCGGTCGTAATAGAGTTTGGATCACACGCGATCAATTCTTCCATTGAATAAACATCACCAGCTGGCTGTTTGCAAACACCAATATTCCTTATCGAATCAGAGTAAGAAACAATTGCCTCGTCATTTGCCATGATTACATTAGCATTAAAACCAATCTGCTTTACAAAATGCATCCCCAAAGAAACCGCTGCGCCGAGCAAAACGCCCGTACCGAGCACGGCCAAAATCATATATTCCTGTGCTTTGGAAATTTTAATTTGTTTTTCTGATAGTACCTTAGCCATATTAGCGAGTTCCCTCCTTATCATCAATATCAGCAGCACGTTCAGTAAACATATTTTGAAGCTGAGTATAAGAATCCGTCACATTGTAGCGACCAGTCGGGCCAAGCGCAATCAAGTGCGTATTAACAAAGCGGAATGCTTCCGGATCAAAGTAGAGATTAGCCGAGAAGCGCAAAACTAAATCACCAGACGAATCAATACCGTTAGAAGACTCGATAATATCAATTCCAGCCTCACCGCCACGGATCAGTGCACAAGAATCATTCTTAGCGGCCCAGCCCAAAGAACCATCTTCATTTTTTACGCCAAAGTACTGAGTGCATTCGCTTTCAAAATGTGGCACACCACTTATAATGCCATCAGTTTCCATAAAGCCAGCATCATGCCATTCATTAAATCTTGGCGTACGCCAAATCTTCACGACTTCATCACCAGCCTCATCATTATATTCGGTTTGATAATTGTATTGTTCACCTTCGTTTTTAGCTGAAGGATTACAACCTTCCTTATTAATGGTCCAAAATGCGTACAAATCATTTCCTTCCGCAAAGAAGACACCGTTCAAATCTTTTTCAATAATACAATAAGCTGGAATCACCTCGTCATTGGCGTCAATATAAGAACCATAATCATACGTCATATAGGACATACTCTTCTTGAAGGCATCGAGCACATTATAATCAATACCCGGATCAGTCTTTGCGTCCGCCTGCGCTTCGAATAAAATCGAAGAATCAGTTAAATCAACTGTCAATTTTGAAATTTCGATCGTGTCACCATTTGTTGGTTCAAGTGCCAAAATAAAGTTAAACAAACGTGAAAGCACATTTTTATTGTCGGAAATTTCCGCCAAACCATTAACCTGGCCTTGAATCGTCAAGAAATCACCAAGATCTTTGTAATCATTAATGACGTTCGACATTTTATCGAGCATATTAGTCTTATCATTGAGTACAATCGCTTGACCACCGGCAATTGAACCAAAAATCGCAATCACACCAAATGCAACCGCTGCTACAACAATACAAATGAAGAAAATTAAGTTGCGCATCTTGAGCGCATGAATCATCTCCTCCTTAATATCCGGTACAAGATTAATTTCACGTGCCATTAGTCGTTCGTCCTTTCCGCAAGACCAATCGCTACGCTAAATTCGCTCGCTACGTTCATCAATGCTTGTTGTTGCTCTGGTGAAACTTGCACTAATTGCCATGGATTACCATTCATAGTCGAAACGCCAGTTTTAGCTTCGATAAACTCTGGCACAAAAGGAATGCGGGATGCATAACCCGAAAGGACAATATTACCAACACGAATATTTGGATATTTAGTCTGGAAGAAGCGGATAGATTTAGTTAACTCGGAAGCGTAATTATCAAGTGGGCCAGACAAAACTCTAAATACTTGACCTTCAAGCTTATCCTGTGCCAAACCGAATTTCAAAACAAACTGACGAGCTTGATCCTCTGGCACGTTCAAAGAACCAGCAAGAGAACGCACAAACAATCCAAAACCACCCGGAATCGAGCGTACCAAGCGTGGTTGATTCTTGAAGAAAATCACCAAATCAGTCGACATTTCACCGAGATCAATAATCATCGATGCATCCGCAATACTAATCGGATTCAATGCGCGTGCCATTGCCAGAGATTCTGGCTCCATTGCTACTACATTCAAACCAACTTTTTCGATCACATCCATTTGCATCTCGGCATATTCCTTAGCTGTTGAAGAAACCAAAATTTCAACCTTGCCAGGGTTAACTGGGCTAGCACCAAGAATAACGTAATCTGCCTTCGCATCTTCCATAGCCATCGGCACGTACTTATCAAGCTCATATTCAAAAGTCTTACGTAGCTCTTTTTCCGGCAAATTTTCAGTCTCAACAATCGAAGTAAAAGTCTTGTTTGCAGGCAAACCAATTGCAACATTCTTCGTCTTGATACCTGCCTGATTAATAGCACCAAGAATGGCCTCGCCTAGACGACGCTTACCAATATCACTAGAATCTTGCGTTAATTGAGCAGTAATTGGCACATAGGCATATTTCGAAAGCACAAAACTACCATTCGGACCAGGTGCAAGCTGCACAATCCTCATGGAATTCGTACCTATATCAAGTGAGAAGAAATCGCCCACGCCATGAAGTAAATTCATACACTAATTATAGGCATAAACACAATGAAAATCAAGCTATTATTTTGCCAATTTTAAATAATAAAAACGCTCCTGATTGCCATTTTTACCAAAAACTTCATTATCGCGTTTATTTACAACAATAAATCGATTACGTTTGAGCCAGACTTCAAACTCACGCACGATTTCACGACGCATTTTTTCGTTTTTTACCACGCCATTCCATAACTGATTTGGCTTCGCTTCGAATTGCGGCTTCAACATCACCAAAAAATCTGTTTTAAATGTAGCAAACTCTCGCGCCTTCAATAAAATCTTCTTCAAACTAACAAAACTTACATCCGCCATCACAACATCCATCACGCCCAATTCAACTGAAGTCGAAGGTACATCAGTTTTAGATGTGCTACGCCTTACGTCGAAAAAATCGGTCTTTTCATGTAATTGCACGCGTGGATCAAAACGAAGTGGCGCCTTCATTTGTCGCGTTCCCTTTTCGATAGCAAAAACCGTTTTCGCTCCTAATTTCAATGCTAGTTCCGTAAAACCACCCGTTGACGATCCAATATCTAGCACTGTCTTATTGCGAAAATCGTAGCGGAAAGCTCGAACCGCCCCTTCGAGCTTTCCCTCTGCGCGCGAGACGAAATTATTTTCGGCGTTCGCGGTAGGCATAAGTCTCCGTATCAACTGAAACAATATCGCCTTCATTGATAAAGGCAGGAACCTTGATAACTACACCAGTTTCAAGGGTTGCATCCTTCATAACTGAAGTTGTAGTATCACCCTTAACTACTGATTCGGTGTAGGTAACTTTGAGCCAAAGGTTCTTTGGAAGAACGAGGTTAATTGGATTTCCATTGTAGAATTGGATTTCCATTTCATCGCCATCTTTCATAAAATCTTTGGAATCACCAACCATGTCAGAAACTAATTCGTATTGTTCAAAAGTGCTTGGATCCATGAAATAATATTTTTCACCATCCGTATATAGATATTGAACGCTACGAGTAGTAACTTCTGCTGGCTCAATCTTCTCTTGGCCCTTAAAGGTCTTTGGGAGCAAAGCACCAGTCATCAAGTTCTTGATTTTGACGTTAACGATTGAACCGCCACGCCCCATCACTTTTTGTGAATACTCGACCACCTTATACGGTTGACCGTCTAAAGTAATCAAGGTATTTTTCTTTAGATCTGTTGGTCCGTACATAAAAACCTCTTATTAGTTATTTGAAATAAATGGCAACAATGCTAGGTGGCGTGCACGCTTGATAGCGGTAGCGAGTTGGCGTTGTTGTTTGGCGGACAAACCGGTCTTTGAAATTGGTTCGATACGGCCATAAACATCGATATAACGTTGCAAAGTTTTTACATCACGATAATCGAAATATAGATCTGGATCGTTTTTAATCCTTCTCATAATACTCCTTCGAAATTAAGTTTAATATTACCTCTCTTATTAGAATGGGATATCCGACAAATCAATTGGTTCATCAGGAATATCGTCTGGAACCACTTCAGCTGAATCAGCTGGAGCAGCACTAAAGTTGCCCTTAGCACCACCATCACCATGTTCCATACCGCTTAAGAAATTAAAGTCTTCCACCACGACTTCAACGCGTGAGCGTTTTTGGCCGGAAGTTTTATCTTCCCAGCTACGCTGGTCAAGACGACCGGAAACTAGTACACCAGTTCCTTTTTTTGCGTATTGGCTAATCATTTCTCCAAGCTTACCCCAAGCCGAGCAATCGATGAAAGAAACATCTTCCTGTTGATTTCCGGAACTATCACGGAAAACACGGTTAACTGCAACAGTGAAAGAACAGACAGATGCTCCGTTTGGAGTACTGCGAAGTTCTGGATCACGAGTTAAGTTACCGGTAAGGATTGCTTTAGAAAAACCGCGCATAATAAATTATTCTCCTTTAACTTCTTCTTTTTCTTCGTCTTCGCTAGAATTCTTGCGAGCTTTGCGATGAGCTTCAAGTTTTGCCTTGCGCTCGTCAACAGTAACCAAGAGATAACGAATTACCTCATCGGTAATGTTTAAGACACTCGAAATCTTCGCAGGGGCAGCTGCAGGGAGCTCCACTTCGAAGTAATAATAGACAGCAAAATCTTGGCCAGCGATAGAATAAGCTAAACGCTTCTTTCCATCGTTTTCTTCCTTAGTAATTTTACCGCCGTTAGATTCGATCAATTTCTTGACCTTATCTAGTGCAGGGTCCAAATTCATCTCGAGGTCAGGATGAATCAGAACTGTGAGTTCGTAATTTTTCATTACACTCCTTTGGATTAAAGCAAACGCAGACTAATTCTCGTTTGCTGAGCTGATATTAAGGGCATTATAGCACACTTTAACCATTTTGTCCAGAGGTAATAGGCACTCAAAAAACCTCCCGGCTGGGAGGTTTTCTGTTATTCTACTGGATTCGCCAAAGCGTCAAATTCTTCCATCGAACTAATTAGTAAATCACGTGGTTTATTACCATTAGCGGCACCGATCACGCCGATTTCTTCAAACCAAATCGCCAGACCAGACACGAAACCATGACCCTTACCAAGATAAGTCTGAAGCATTGCGGTTGAGAATTTACCCTTAGAGAGTGAAATCTCAACAGCCCTACGCACCACTGGATCATTTGGATCATACTTACGACCAAGATCACCGAACGAGCCACCATCAGTTGGACCAAGACCCTTAATCTGAACAGGCTGAGAAACCACATCATTATTATATTCAGGTGGACGTTGCTGCTTCAAGAAGTCAGCCACCTTTTCCTCTTCCTCATCGGAGAGCCAAGCACCCTGGATACGACGCGGTTGACCAGACATCTCGGTCGTCAAGAACAACATATCGCCAGAACCGAGCAATTTTTCAGCACCGCCCTTATCAAGCATCACGATTGAATCCATCGTACTACCCACAGCGAAGGAAATCCTTGCCGGAACGTTACCTTTAATCAAACCGGTCACAACCTTTACGATTGGTTTCTGGGTTGCAAGTACAAGATGTAAACCAGCAGCACGACCTTTTTGCGCAATACGCACAATTGGCGGTTCGAGTTCCTTCCCTGCCTGCATCATCAAATCGCTCATTTCATCCACAATAATCACAATGTATGGCATCTTACCACCATTATGTTCTTGTTCGTGGCCGTCTTCATCTTTAACCGTCGTCGTTTCCGACTCCATTAATTTATTATATTCAACGATATTTTTAACACGTTTTGAAGCCAACAAAGTGTAACGACGCTCCATTTCGTTCACCGCCCATTTAAGTGCAGAAACTGCCTGTTGCGTATCAGTAATAATTGGCGCTAGCAAATGTGGAATATCGGTATACTGCACCATTTCCACCTGCTTTGGATCGATTACGATCAACTTCATATCACTTGGAGAGTTGCGATAAAGCAGCGAGACAATCATTGTGTTTGTCATCACAGATTTACCAGAACCAGTTGTACCCGCAATTAAAAGGTGAGGCATTTTCGCAAGGTTAGCCACCACGGCACGACCAGAAATATCTTTACCTACTGCAAAGGTTAAAGGATCTTTAGCATTCTTCCATTCCGGACTTTCCAAAATCGAGCGCAAACGCACATCAGCGGCTTTTACGTTTGGAAGCTCCACACCCACCAAGCTCGTACCAGGGATCGGAGCCTCAATACGCACCGACTTCACAGCCAAGTTGAGTGCAAGTTCCTTATCGTGAGTCAAAATCTTCGAAAGTGAAACACCTGCTGGTGGCTTCATCGTATATTGCGTAACGCGTGGACCAACGTTTGCACCTTCCATTTCGACTTCGATACCAAAATCCGCCAAAGTCGAACGAATCACGTAGGCATTCTGTTGAATATTACCCGCGTCAGCAGGAGACTGTTTCTTTTCGAGCAAATCAATATTTGGCATCTTCCAATTCGGATCCGAAACTGCCACCAAAGCCTTTTCTTCAACTGGAGCAACTGGAGCAGCCTTAGCAGCTGGCGCCACTGGAGCAGCCTTTTTGATCGAAGGCTCAGCAATTGCTACGCCGGAATTAACTTTAATTTCAATATCGCCCAGCTTTTTGCCTTTTGCAACTGGTGCGTCATTGCCCTCATCGTCTTGTTCAAGTTTTTTATTGTGCTTGACTAAATTTTTCGTTCCACGGAAGAAAGTAATTGGTGAAAGTTGCAAAATGAACAAAACGGTAATAAAAATCAGAATCACATACAAAAATCCTACAAAAGCTCGATCAAGTACTTTAGAAGTTAGACTATCAAGCCAATGTCCAACCTCACCGCCACCATTATTAATACCGCAAATACCAGAAATCCAAATCACCATCAAGAAAGAAGCAATCCAAACCGGAACAGCAACACAGTTATTTTCGCTGCGGAAAATCTTAATCGCAAGATAAACCAACAAAACCGGCATGATATAAGTAGCCCCACCAATTGCTAAATAAACCCATTCATGAATTTGATTCAAAATTGAGCCACCATAGCCAAACCAGGTTGCTACACAGAAAACTGCCACGGCAATCATAATAACCGCGACGACTTGACGCCAAAAACCACCAGGAAGCTCGTGGGTTGGCGCCACTTCCTTTGTATTTTTGCGTTTTGTACTTTTACCTCTCTTTTTTGCCATATCTTAATTATAGCACAATTGTTATCCGTCAACATCTGAAATCGCTTGCGCTATCATTTTGACCTCATATCTGTTATAATATACACAATGAAAATCCTAGGTATCGAATCTAGCTGCGATGAAACAGCCGCAGCCATCGTTGAAAACGGCACTCAAATCTTGAGCAATGTCGTAGTTTCTCAAATCGACATTTTTGCCGAATATGGCGGCGTAATCCCTGAAGTTGCTGCCCGCTCACATCTAGAAGCAGTTATTCCCGTTATTAATAAAGCTCTTTCAGACGCCAACTGCACCTGGGACGACATCGACGCTATCGCCGTAACCCATGCACCAGGCTTACTTGGTTCCCTTTTGATTGGCACGCTTACCGCCCGTACTCTGGCCATTTTGCACAACAAGCCACTTTACGCCACCCATCACCTCAAATCACACCTTTACGCTAACTGGCTTGGCAAAGATGAAACTTTCCAGCCTGAATTCCCTGCCCTAGCCCTAGTTGTCTCTGGCGGCCATACCCAAATTCTTTATATGGAAAAACACAATGATTTTAAGATTATTGGCACCACCAATGACGACGCCATCGGTGAATGTTTTGATAAGGTCGCCAAAATTCTTGGTCTTCCCTACCCCGGTGGTCCAGCTATCTCCAATGCCGCCCTCAAAGGCGACGCTGACAAATACAAACTTCCACATCCAAAAGTCGATGGCCTAAATTTCTCCTTCTCTGGTCTCAAGACCGCCGTTCTTCGCGAAGTTCAAAAAGATTGCAATTTACCAATCACTCACCCATCCCACGATCTCAAAAATCACCTCAGCGAGCAACAAGTTTGCGATTTTGCCGCCTCTTTCCAAAAAACCGCCGTCTCTATTCTCAAAGAAAAGCTTGATCAAGCCCAAATCACCCATCCAGCCAAATCAATCTTCCTAGCCGGCGGTGTCAGCGCTAACCAAGCTCTCCGCCAAACCTTAGGCAAATATTGCTACTTCCCTGAACCAAAATTCTCCGGCGATAATGGCGCCATGGTTGCCGCCGCTGCCTATTTCGAAATCATGGATGGCAAAACCCCAACCGACCCCTATAAACTCAACATTTACCCGCGCATCGAAATCAACTAGTGTATAATCAAAACTATGCAAATCCCGTTTCTCCAATCAAAACAATGGCAAAAGCTTCAAGATGATTTAGGCGAAAAAAGCTACTACAAAGAAGCTTCAGACTATCAATATCTCGCCATTGAGAAAAATACCCCGTTCGGTAAGTATCTTTATCTGCCATACGGCCCATCTTACACCACCGAAAAAGGTCTCAAAAACGCCGTTAAAGACCTCCACGAGCTCGCAAAAAACATTAGCGCATTCTTTATCAGGATTGAACCCCAAGATACCAAGAGTGCCAAATTTTTAAACAAAAACGCCAAATTTAATGGCCTCCACATCAAAAAATCCAAAAATCTCAATCCTGCCGAAACCTGGATTATCGACCTTCAAGGCTCAGATGAGGACCTCAAGCAAAAATTGCCATCTCGCCTCTTAAGATATTATAAGAGCCGTGAAAAAAACGGCCTCTCAATTCGCACATCCAAGAATCCAGACGACGTAAAATATCTCGTTAATCTCCAAAAAAATCTTGCCAAGAAGAAAAAAATCGGCGTTTTCTCCGAGAAATATCTTCAAACTCAGCTCAAGCAAGATTTTGCCACACTCTACCTCGTAGAATACGAAAAAGAAATCATTGCTGCCGGACTAGTTTTCGACGATGAAAATACCCGTTATAATCTCCAAGGCGCACAAAATGAAGAGCTTCGTAGATTGCACGCAACAGGTATTTTGACAATTCAACTCATCTTAGATGCTAAAGAAAAAGGCCTCAAAACCTTCGATTGCTGGGGTATCGCACCAGAAAACGCTCCGAAAAATCACCCCTGGGCCGGATTTACCGCCTTCAAAAAGACTTTTGCCGGCTACGAAGTTGATTACTGTGGAGACTACGATTTTATCCTGAGTCGCACCAAGTATACAGCCTACAAAATCTTCCGCAAAATCAACCGCCTGGTACGCAAAATTAAATAAATCCCTACGGGGATTTATTTTTTCTTATCAAATTTTTCTAGGTTAAATAAAGGAGTCTTATCCGCATCAATGATTCCCTGCGCCTTTTTCATGAGTTTCTCTAACCCATGCTCAGAATTAGCCGAGCCAACATGAATCGTCTTTACAACTTTTCCGTGTTCCTTGTAGCAAACCTGAACACCAGTCGCATCAGAACCAGTCTTAAACTTACGGATGAATGCCATAAAACAATATTAGCATACTTCCCCATTTAATACCTGTATCAAAATATATCACTGGAGCCGATCGGATTTTTGCGCAGCAAAAATCCAAGGGGTAATCGCACCATTCTGGAGCCGATACGATTTTTTGCGAAGCAAAAAATCGAAGGGGTAATCGCACTATTTTTACATCAAAAAAAATCGCGCCAAAATACGTTCTTACAATTCCCTTTCCCATCATAATTCCCTTACCCACCACAAGTCGAACCACAATTCCTTTTTCCACCATGTTTCCCCAACTTTATCCACAGAAAACACAAGCGCAATCAAATCAATCCCCTTATTCTTAGCAACCACTTGACTTAGCAACCCGCCCGCGCTACAATAAAAATAACCATTATCGCAAAAAGCGAATTGGGGAGAACAAAAAGAACGAAATTGGTTATGTTATAACACAATTAGCATTAGCGCGTCAATAAGCATAAACCAAATGAATGTTTTTGTAAAGAAAAATCACGTGTGAAATAAAACGTGAATTTAGTCATATGGAAAAACCGCCTCCGAAGAGACGGCATAAAAGGGAATTAAAGATACATTTGCGCCTTAAATAAGCGCATTTTTTCACACGACGAGAAGTCTATTAAGACCGTTCTGCCAATCACCCTTGTAGTTGCATCATAATTATTGGCAACTATATCAAAGTTATCAGCAAATTCAGCCGCCGCATCCCCACTTTCAAAGTACAGTTTGAGCTGCAAGCCAATTATTACGGCGTTCATTGAGTTTCTCGTCAGGGCATAACGTAACCCCTCAATGTATTCTTCCATTTTTACACCTCCCTTAATCTATGGAAAAAAATACCATACCTTATAATTATAGCACATTTTTCCTAAAATTACAAGTATAGGCGTAATCAAAAAGCCCAAAAATACTGGTCAAAACAAAACAGATATGCTTAAATATCACTAGAAAACATCAAAGTATAGAGGTAACAAAATGGCAAAACTATATTTCCGATATGGCGCAATGGGTTGTGGCAAAACCATGCAACTCCTCCAGGTGGCTTTCAACTACGAAGAGCGGGGAATGAAAGTCTGTGTCATCAAACCTGCAACCGATTGCAAAAACGGTAAAAAACTTCTCACACGCATCGGTCCAGAACGCGACACTGACATCTGTTTCGATAGGGAAATGGACATCTTCCAAGAAATTAAACAAAATTTTAGCGACGTTGCCTGCGTGCTAGTCGATGAAGCTCAATTTCTCACCCCAGAACAGGCCGATCAGCTCATGCTCATTACCATTAAACTAGATATCCCAGTCATGGCCTATGGCCTCCGCCTTAATTTCCGTGGCGAAGACGGTGGGTTCGAAGGTGCTACCCGTCTCCTCCAAATCGCCCACGATATCGAAGAGCTCAAAACCATCTGTAGCTGCGGTCGCAAAGCAACCATGAACGGACGCTTCTTAAATGACGAACTTGTAACCGATGGTCCAGACATCCTCATCGACGACGGCAAATCCAAAATCGAATATCGCGCCATTTGCCCAGCCTGTTTCCATAAACTCAAAAAAGCAGGGAAGGGAAAGAAAGTAGCTAAAACCGCCAAAGCCTAAAACAAAAAATACCCCCATCAAAGGGGTATTTTTTCAGCCAAGATCATTAGGCGATCACCTCGAGTTCTTTTTTGAGACGCTCAATCAAAGCAGTCTTCTCTTCGATACCGTCACGAGTCTCTTTCACGAGCGCTGCCGGAGCCTTATCAACATAATTTGGGTTCATCATACGTGCATTTAGGGCATCAAGCTCGCGACCAACGGTCAAAATTCGTTCCGTCAAAGCCTCTTTATATTTCAAAACCACATCTGCAGGTGTATCAAGATAAATTTCCTGGTTAGCAAGCGCAAGGCGGATTCCTTTAGGGGTTCCCTCGCAGGAGCTCACAGAAGGCACACCAGACAAACGCTTGATCAAATCAGCATTATCCGCGACCAAAGAGTCATCACCATATAGAACTGGCCATTTCTTGCCACCTGGAATCGCCTGTAAGGTGCCTCTAATCTCAGACACGACAACCATAAGCTTTTCGAACGAAGCGGCCGAAATTTCGTCAAATTTGAGCTCAGAAGGCCATTTCTCAGTCACAATCATACCATCAGTCCATGACAAGTTCTGCCAAATCGCTTCCGTCACAAATGGCGCAAATGGATGAAGCATAATCAAAAGATTCTCAAGCGTCTTCTTTAATAGTGGGACATTGCGGTAAACCTTCTGGCTTTCAATAAACCAGTCTGCATATTTATCCCAAATAGTCGAGTAAAGCATTTCCACCGCCTCAGAGAAGCGATATTCGTTCATACAGCGGCTAACTTGTTCGCTGCAAACATTCAATTCGCGGCAAATCCAATCTTCACCCATGTTGTCAGTCGTGTAAGCATCAGCAGCAACTGAGGCGCCAGCTTCGTCAACCATGCTCTGAATATAGCGCGAAATGTTCCAAAGCTTATTGCAAAGATTACGACCAGCCATCACCGAGTTCTCAGAAAAAGCCTGATTCATACCAGCGGAACGTCCACGCAAAATACCCAAACGGAACGCATCGGAACCATACTTCGACACCAACTCAATCGGATTAATCACATTACCCTTAGATTTAGACATCTTCTTGCCATGCGCATCGAGCACGAGACCATGAAGATAAACATCCTTAAACGGCACTTCGCCAGTAATATAAGTACCCATCATAATCATACGAGCCACCCAAGCAAACAAGATGTCGCCCGCCGTCTCCATCACGTTAAGTGGATAATATGGGCTATGCTTTTCCTCGCTCCAATCCGTACACACAATTGGCCAATGCGAAGAAGAAAACCAAGTATCAAAAGTATCATTATCGCGCACATATTTAACGCCATGCACTTCAATCGATTCAAGATTTACGCGCG
Source organism: Candidatus Nanosyncoccus sp. (assembly GCA_045642865.1). GTDB lineage: Bacteria > Patescibacteriota > Saccharimonadia > Saccharimonadales > Saccharimonadaceae > Nanosyncoccus. The sequence goes on along the minus strand of JAZUJS010000006.1, from coordinate 3,144 downwards.
TGTCAAAAATCCAATCCGGCTCATCAGTAGCAGAATCGTCAACCTTCCTAAACATTGGAATCGCAATGCCCCAAGGAATTTGACGAGAGATATTCCAGTCTTTCAAGTTCTTCAAATAATTAATCAAAACTTTTTTCTTATTTTCTGGATGGAACTTAATTTCGTCGTTTTCAAGATGAGAAATTGCCAAATTAGCCAATTTCTTTACATCGACAAACCATTGCTCTTTAAGAGTTGGCTCAATCACCGTTCCGCACTTGTAACAATGCGCCACCGAGTGAGAAATTTTCTTCTCGCCGCGCGCCAAACCGGCCGCTTCCAAATCTTCAAGTACAGCCTTACGACATTCTTCCTTGGTCAAACCAAGATATTTCTCTGGAGTATTGATCATGTGACCATCTTCCGAAATCACCTGAATGCGAGCCAAACCATGGCGCTCACCCACTTCAAAATCATCAAAATCGTGTGCTGGCGTAATCTTCACAGCGCCAGTACCAAATTCCATATCGGCATGCTCATCAGCAACCACTGGAATTTCCCGATCCGTAAGTGGCAAACGTACCGTCTTACCCACAATATCCTTATAGCGTTCATCCTTAGGATTCACCGCTACAGCCGTATCACCGAACAAAGTCTCAGGACGAGTCGTTGAAACCACAATTTCACCGCCGTCATATTGGTAAGCGATATCCCAAAGATGACCATCCTCGTCAACGTGTTCAACTTCAATATCGGCAAATGCCGTCTGGTGCTTCGGACAAAAGTTCACCAACTTCTCACCACGATAAATCATACCGTCGTTCCACATTTTTTCAAAAGTCTTATAAACGCGCGCCACCACGTTTTCATCGAGCGTAAATGTCATATCGCCCCAAGAACAAGAAGCACCCAATGCACGCACCTGAAGCTCCATGTTGCCACGGTTCATCGCGACAAAATCCCACACGCGAGCATAGAGCTCATCGCGCGAATACTCAAAGCGTGTATGCCCCTCTTTTTCAAGTGCCCTCTCGTAAACCACCCAAGTTTCAAAGCCAGCATGGTCTGCCCCCGGCACATACCAGGTCGAGCAACCATTCAAACGATAAAAACGCGTCAAAGAATCTTCAATTGCAATAGTTAAACCGTGTCCGATATGCAAATTACCATTTGCATTTGGTGGCGGCATCACAATCGAGTAGATCTTCGGATCGTTGACCGTTTCGGTACGATCGTCAACACCATTTGCGTTATCGTCGACTGGGACAGTTTTTAGCGTTGGCTGAAAAACCCCGCTCGCCTCCCATGCGGCATAAATATCTGATTCAAAATCCCCCGGTTCGTAACTACTTGCAAATTTCATATTTCAATTATATCACACTCCTCTTATAAACACCCCACAATATTGACAAAATCGCCAATCTGTGCTAGTATAAAAATAGTAATTATTCAAAACAAAAAATGGAAAAATTAAACCTCATCACTAATTCTTTTGAGAACCCATCAGAATCAAAAACTTTATTATTGCCGGAAAATATCAAACAGCAATCCTTTGAAGAAAGATTCAATGCTAACCCAGATGATTTTCCTATCCTCGGTTCTCACAAAATCGGACCTGAAAAATGGAATATTAACAAATCCCTCTCCACCTATCTGCGACATACTGCCGAATTAATTGCAACCCTTGATGGTTCCTCAATCGGAAACAAAGACTCTCAGCCAGCCGACGCTGTTATTTATCTTGATAAATCCGCCCGCCCAGTCAACTGGCTCGTTAATACTTTTTGGGATGATTTTTCCAATCAGAAAAAACCAACAAGTCATCACCTTGCTATCGACCGTCTTGAGTGGTTTGATCGTGTTGGCCTTAGTATTATTGATACAACAGGCTACATCAAAGGCTCCAATCCGGATGAGCCAGCACATCTTGCTACCGTAAATGATTTCATGAGAGAAGTCGACCAACTCCCACCAGATACCTACGCACGCATTCGTAGCCTCTTCATTAAAAATGGTATCGAAAACGAAGATATCGAAACAATTATGCGTACACCAACCGTCCTCGACAACAAAAACGTTTGGATTGTTGACGAAGTGCGTCACTCTGGCTCTTCTCTCGGAATTGCTAAATTCCTCATTAAAAAAGCCATCCCAGAGATTAACTCCATCAATGGCGACTACTTCTGGACCGAAACTGTTACTGTCCAAGACTCAAATTCGAAAAGCCATGAACGTATGATTGTTCCAGGATGGTACGATGCCACAACTGAGTATGGCCGTGGTATTGGCAACAAAAACCAATCATTTTTTGATCAAAAACACAATGAATTCCAAACATCAAGGACACGCGCATGGCGTTTTGGTGCGCTTGCCCTTGGTGAACCCATTGATTTGAGCAACGAGCACGGAACAAAGCTCGTCGACCATAACCCATCACGGGAACTAGCCTCAGAAATCCAAAAAATGCACACGCTATATCGCTCTGGTAACATCGCTTTTATTCCACCACTTAATTATGATGATGATCTAATCGATAAGTATATTGAAAGCCAAGGCTTCGTTTACGACAATAATAAAAACAATCCGCGCTCCGTCTTGCATCTCATCCAAGACATTCTAAATAAAAAATCCCCCGCTAATTAGCGGGGGGGTAAAACCATTCTTCGTGCTGATCGAACAGCACAAATTCTTTTGTATCTTTTCTAATTGTAGCCTCATAATTGTATATGAGACCATCATAAAGTGCCTCCCCTCTGTATTTTGTAGAAAATCCTCTGCGCAATACCTCCTCGGAAACAACATTGATTAATACATCATGGATTTTCCCATTAACATCTTGCATTAATGAATATTGCCATCCAACTACAAACGAGGAAGACAGTGGGACTAATAAAATCCGGTCATCTATTCCGGATACACCAACGTATTCAAGCATAAAATCACCTCCTTTTTCATGCAAATTCCTACATTGGATTTATAATTATAGCACAGAAGTCTAAAAAAGTCAATAAGGCTTGTGCTCCATAAATCAACCTCCCAAACATCTTGCACACATTCGTAATATAATTTAGAAAGGATGTTAAGAATGGGGAGTAGAACCATGCAAGAAAAACAAAGGCTCATTTATGGGGCCAGAATTAGGTTAGGTTGGTTTATGGAGGCCAA
>JAZUJS010000005.1:0-2435 GCA_045642865.1 Candidatus Nanosyncoccus sp. | reverse complement strand
TTCTTTTTAAGCGTCTCAGGATCGGCCAGATAAAGAATGCTTTTGGCGAACTGCTCGGATGTTGTGGTCTTGCCGCACCATTTCGGACCTTGCACAACCACAGCAGCCGATGTTTTTAACTTCTTTTCCAACACGGCATCAGCCACTCTCGGTCTATAGTTTTCGCTTCTCATACCCTATTATTTTTTTACGCTGCAAAAATAAGTCTTTTTTTCTAAATATCAACATTTTAAAAAACTTATTTGGCGAGCTGGCGATTTTTCATTTGGCGAATCGGCGATTTTTCATTTGGCGAGTTGGCGAAAATCCGTTTGGCGAGTTGGCGATTTTTTCTCAGCTTTTAGCCTTTAACCATTGACCATTAGCAGCGTTTGCGCAAAGCTAACGGCTAATGGCTAAAAGCTAACGGCTAAAAAAAACCACTTTTTTTGTAGTTTTACGGCGGATTTTGCGTCTAAGGGCTGTTCTTTAATTCACCGACAATGGAAAACAGAAAACAAAAGGAAAAGGATTTCGCGCAAATGGTCAGGAAGCACAAGAACACGATTTACACCGTGTGCTACATGTTTTCGAAAGACCAGGACGAAGTCAGCGACCTGTTTCAGGAAACGCTCATCAACCTGTGGAACGGCTTCGATTCGTTCAGAGGCGAATGTGAGGTGCGAAGCTGGGTGTGGCGCGTGACGCTCAACGCCTGCATTTCGGCCGTGCGGAAGAAAAAGAAATCGGAGACGGTGCCGCTTTCGATGGAAATCAACCTTTTCACCGACAGCGACAGCGACACAAAACAAATCCAGCAACTTTACAACCGCATCAACCGCCTCGGCATCGTCGACCGCGCCATTGTTTTATTGTGGCTCGAAAACATGAGTTACGAGGAAATCGGGCAGATAATCGGCATTTCCACGAAAAACGTTTCCGTCAAATTGGTCAGGATTAAGGAACAACTCAAAAACATGTCGGACGAACAATAAAAAAATTCAAAACCATGGAACACAATGAATTAGATGAAATGCGCAAACAGATGGCACTCCTCAACCAGAAACTCGACAAGGAAGAAATCGTCAGCGATGAAGCCATCAGCGAAGTCACAAGGAAAAATATGGATAAAGTGCAGAGATATGCATTTGTCACAAGCATTTTAATACCTATCTTTTTCCCCTTAATCTTGAATGATATGATAGTGGCTGATAATAAAATCATATCTATGGTTATATGGATAATATGGGCAACATCTTGTTTGGTTAGTAATGCTTTGGTTTTCAAAGGTATTAGAGATTTTAAAAAAAGAAACAATACAATAGCCGAAGCAATAAAAACGATTAAAAAAACCAAAAAGATTAACAAAATAGGCGGCATCATCAACTTTATTTGTTTTTATTCCTACATGCTACTTTGGGTCATGCAGTTCATCGTGGCAATTGCAAGAAATATTGGAGATAGAAGTTTTGTTGCCACAAAAATATTTGGTCTCGTCTTCTTTGTCATAATAGTGGCATCAATGATTCTGACCGTCTCGTATGTGAGCAAAGAATTAGGGGAAAACATCAATCCAGAAAACGTATTAAGCCAAGTTTTAGAAGAACTTCAAGAGCCCAACATTACTGAAACTGACGGTAATGAAACGGCTGCCGATGCGGAAACAAGAAAGTGAAAAGCCAATGAAACCAGTTGCGATTTTTCCGGAAAATTGAAAATCTTGGGAATTTAAAGTTGAAAATTATGGGAATTTTGAACTGATTTCAAAAAATCAATGTTCCGAAATGCTTTTCAGTAGTCCCTCGCAACCTTCCCAAACATCGCGCCATGTGGCCTCAAAATCGCCCGTATACCAAGGGTCGGCAACATCGCCAGGGCGGTGCGTGTAATCCATCAATAGGCTGATTTTGTGTTCGGTGTCTTCGCCGAACATACGTTTCAAGTTTCGGAGGTTGCTGCGGTCCATAGCGATGATGTGGTCATAATAATTGTAATCTCGTCGCGTCATTTGTCGGGCAGTCTTGCCTGTACAACTTATTCCGTGTTCGGCCAATTTGCGGCGTGCTGGCGGATAGACGGAATTGCCGATTTCCTCGGTCGAAGTGGCGGCTGAAGCAATCTCAAACTGCGCTTCACGGCCAGCGTCTTTCACCATTTTTTTCATCACAAACTCCGCCATCGGACTGCGGCAGATGTTTCCGTGACAAACGAAAAGTATCTTGTGCATTTTTATCTGTTTATGAGGCAAAAATAAACAAAAAAGTTTTCTTAACTTTGCAAAAAATTCATCATGGAAATGGAAATATTACAAAATCTGGAATCACCGAAATGGAAAAAGATACTTATTATTGAAATCATTGTTTTCCTGATTCTCGTTGCGGGGTCAATTCTATTAGAAAAGTACAGCTATGAGATGGATTTTGGACTGCTTTTTAATTTGGTAATCTTTACAATTC
>JAZUJS010000004.1:0-1610 GCA_045642865.1 Candidatus Nanosyncoccus sp. | reverse complement strand
GCAATGATGGTCTTCATATCAATTTACGGTATGGTCGACGGCTTCTTTGTTTCAAACTTTGTTGGGGAGACTTCTTTTGCTGCCGTCAACCTCACTTGGCCTGCAATTATGATCTTTGGCGGTGTTGGATTTATGTTCGGCACCGGTGGCAATGCAATCATTTCAAGGGCGCTCGGCGAGGACAAGAAGGACGATGCAAACGAGTACTTCTCGCTAGTAATTTATGCAACAATCCTTGTAGGATTGCTGCTGTCAGCTATCGCCCTTTTGCTACGCGAGCCTATTTGCAGATGGCTCGGTGCCGATGGAGAGTTGCTTGAGAATTGTATACTTTATTGTGGAGTAATCTTTCCTTGCATACCGTTTTTCATGCTGCAAAATGTCTTTCAAGCGCTCTGCGCAACTGCCGAGAAGCCAAGGCTTAGCCTCTATGCGACAATCGCCGCAGGGCTCTCAAATGTCGCACTTGACGCATTTTTCATTCTTGGTCTAAAGCTTGGCCTTTTAGGCGCAGCGCTTGGTACCGCCTCGACCCAGGTCCTCGGCGGACTCATTCCTCTCATATATTTTTGCAAGAAAAACAACAGCCTTTTAAAACTTGGTAAGACCAAGTTTTATGGCAAAGTTTTACTCAAGACTTGCACCAACGGCGCATCCGAACTTGTTGCAAATATCACCCTAAGTCTCGTCAGCATCCTCTATAATTTAGAGATGATAAAAATCGCCGGCGAGCTCGGTGTAAATGCGTATGGCATCGTCATGTATGTCGCCTTTGTAATCATCTCAATCTATCTTGGATACACAGTTGGTATCGCCCCTGTCATTGGATACAACTACGGTGCAAAAAACATCGACGAACTCCAAAACGTATTCAAGAAAAGTCTCGTACTTACGGCTTTCGGCGGTGCAATCGGTACTTTGATTTCCGAGGTTTTGGCAAGGCCGTTTACGCTAATATTTGCAAATGGCAACCCCGAGCTTACGAATATGACGGTCCATGGCTTTAGGATCTTTGCCATAGCCTTTCTCTTTGGTGGATTCTCGATGTTTGCGTCCGCATTTTTCACCGCCCTTGGCAACGGTGCTGTGTCTGCGACAATTGCATTTTTGCGCACTTTTGTCTTCCAAATTTTGCCACTTTACATCCTGCCACGATTTTTTGGAATTGATGGTGTCTGGATGGCAATGCTCGTAGCCGAAGTCCTCGGACTCATCATCAGCATCATCTTCTTTGTGGCAAAGCGCAAGCGTTACAATTACTATTAATGAAGCAAAAATTAGACCCGAGAGCGTCGCTCTCGGGTCCCTTTTTATTCATAGTCATAATCAAATTTTTCTGGTGTCCAGTCCTGCAAAACATCGAGCATATCCACTGCCGCCTCCTTGGCGTCAGGCAGGTTATGCTCCTTGTAATTGCCACACTCCTTGCGCTTTGCGCCAGGGATTTCACCCTCAAAATCTCTTATAAATTCAAATGAATCTTTGACAAGTTTCAAGACATTTTCCTTGGTGACATTATCACGAAGGAGCATGTAAAATCCAGTGCGACAACCCATAGGTCCGATGTAAATTACAGAGTCACGAAATTCACTATTTCTAGCATAAGTTGC
>JAZUJS010000003.1:0-6944 GCA_045642865.1 Candidatus Nanosyncoccus sp. | reverse complement strand
GTGTACACGGTGCCGGTTTCGTACTTGAGGCCGGAAACGGTCTTCTTGCCGTTTGCGCTGAGCCACAAGTCCACCTGGGCGATGGTCTGGTTCGTGAAGCTTGCACTCATCACGAAGCTCGGGTGGCCAGTGGCGCAGCCGAGATTCAGCAGGCGGCCTTCGGCCAGCACAAGGATGCTGTGGCCATCCGGGAAGATCCATTCGTCGTACTGCGGCTTGATTTCGTTGCGGACGATGCCCGGAATCTTCTTGAGGCCCGCCATGTCGATTTCGTTGTCGAAGTGGCCGATGTTACCCACAATGGCGCGGTGCTTCATCTTTGCCATCTGGGCGGCGCTGATGATCATGGTGTTGCCGGTGGTCGTCACGAAGATGTCGGCCATCGAAACGACTTCGTCGAGGGTCTTCACTTCGTAGCCTTCCATCACGGCCTGGAGTGCGCAAATCGGGTCGATTTCGGTGATGATCACGCGGGCGCCCTGGCCGCGGAGGCTCTGGGCGCAGCCCTTACCCACGTCGCCGTAACCGCAGACGACTGCAATCTTCCCTGCCATCATCACGTCGGTCGCGCGGTTGATGCCGTCGATCAAAGAGTGGCGGCAGCCGTAGAGGTTGTCGAACTTGGACTTGGTCACGGAATCGTTCACGTTGATGGCCGGGAACTTGAGGCGGCCATCCTTCGCCATCTGGTACAAACGATGCACGCCGGTAGTGGTTTCTTCGGAAACGCCCTTCAAGGCTTCGCGGGCGCGGGTCCACTGCTTTGGGTCGCGGGCGAAAATCTTGCGGCAGGTCTCGAGGAACACGCCCCATTCTTCGCTGTCCTTTTCCGGATTGAATTCAGGCACCTTGCCTGCGTCTTCGAATTCTGCACCGCAGGTCACGAGCGTGGTAGCGGCGCCACCGTCATCCACGATGAGGTCGGCAGTCTTGCCGTCATGTGCAAAAAAGTGGAACTGTGGGCATTATTGTCTAATTTGATTATTCGACTGTAAATATAAATGTGAAAAGAGATTGAAATATATTTATGGTAAATTATATTTCATTATATGAAAGTGATGTTATATACCCTATTTGCTGTTGCAGTAACCTTTTTTTGCGCGTGCTCGCCTGATGAAAAGGTGGTGGATAGATTTAATTCCGTACAGTTTGTGACGTTGGTTGATGATACTACGGGACTTCTTTTGGTGACATCTCAAGAAAAAGTGGAATTTTATTCGTCCTATATATCGGGAATGGATGAAAGGTATGAAGTTGTTGGCCGAAAATATGTTTATGTGGATATGCGAAAGGAAAAAGTTTATAAGAAGGTTGATTACCCACTTTCAAAACCTATGAATTGGGATGTTATTTCCGATTCCCTTCTTCTATTTTATTGGGATCATGAAGAAAATGGAAAATATGAATTGACTAAGGCCTTGGCGTGGAACTATCATTCTAATGTATTGGAAAATTGGTCAATTGTTTCGAAAGAGCCTTTTCTTGGAGATGGCGATGTCTTTCTCGCCCCAATAAGATCTAATAATGATTATAGGCATTATGGTTATGCAATTTGGGGGGGGCGGTAAAATTTCCATGGTTGATAACCCGAATTATGATGTCTGTAGTGATGAGATGCAGGATGAAAGAGGACTCTATTGCTTGCAGATAAAGGATTATAACATGAGGATTGTTGATGGAGAGGGAGCGGTTATTGACTCTTTGTATGTTGGCGATGAACATTATGTTTTTTTTATGGGACGTTATATCTACAATGACTACAACGAGAAACTATGGGGCTTGTATGAAGGGGAAAAAGTTTCCTTACATTACTTGTATAATATTGAACGTCCTGATTCAGGAAATTTGAAATTCATGGATAAAAACGGGAATTCTGTTGTATATAATTCAGATAGTTTGTAAATAAAATGTAAATTTGAGAAAAGATATTGACAAAGTAATTTTTTTTTCTAAAATTCCGCTCCAAATAATTTATAGAGGCGGAAATGCGTCGTAATTACATATTGTTGTTTTTGTTTGTGGTTTCTTCGTTGTTCGCAAAGCCAATGGAGGCTTTGTCGGAATTTAATAAGATAACTCATAAATTACTACAACGAATAATGGCAATGAATCGAATTATAAAGATATTATGTTTTGTTGCTGTATCAGAAGCGAACGCTTTAGACGATTGGAATTCTGCTGTGGCCGAAGTTTTGCCCAGTATTTCTGGCAAGCCAGAAATGACTTATGTAGATAAAATTACTCTTCCGGGAGCGAAAGCTGACGAAAAATTGATTTATGATATTGATAAGGATAATTACATTTTAAATGATCATTGTAATGATATTGTTGATGAAACTGGAAAAAATTTTAAAGAAGGAGTTTTTTCTGTAACCTCGTTATCAGAGGGCCTAAGCAAAGAAATAGATTATGAAGGAATTGATCGTTGGCATTGGATGCTAAAATATTCAATGAATTATACTATAACCTGTGGTAACCATATTACATATAAGGGAATCTTTGCCTGGCGTGTTCAATTATGGTCATGCAAAATTGGTTGCGACTCTGATCAAGATACAAAAACTTATTCGTTGAATGTTAACAAATATGACTATTCAACGAATACATTTGAGCCGCATCGTTCGCGTGCTAAAGATGATGGAAAAAATGTTGTCCCAATAAGCAATTTGATTGCTGCGTGGAATGGTAGGGAGGTGGCATATCCTAAGTATGAAGGAGGAACCCAAAAATTACTTGTGCCTGTAATTCTTGTTTCGGGATTTAATGCTGATTATAAGAATACGTGGGGTGTTGAAATTCCGAATAAAGATAAAAGTAGTAACGAATTTCAAAAAGGTTTGGTTACGAAGTATATAAATGGAGGACTTCCAGATATTTTAGCTCGTTATCAAGGCCTAGATGTTAGTGAACAAGGGATTAATTCTAATGGAATATATTTTTTTAACGCTCCTGTCAATGCCGAAGGAGAACAGCCTTCTCCAGAATGGATTTATAAGGATGCGTCAAATTCCATATCTTATTCTTTTTATGAAAGATTGAAAGAAGTGCTAACATTGCATTATGGAGGAAAGTGGGAGACTGATGATGCTTTAAAAATAGACATTGTTGGCCATAGTCAAGGAGGTCTTGTAGTTCGAGAAATGTTACGAGGTCTGCAGGCGGCTTGTGAGGAATGTCCTGTTGGACCAGCTAATGCTGCCAATCATATTCGTAAACTAGTTACAGTAAATACGCCTCATTTGGGAACTCCGGTTGCTGATACAAAAAGTGTTTTGCAAACAATGCCTGAATATTCAGCAGTGTTGGAGTTATTAGATGATTTAGAGAACCAACATAATCTTGAAGAAGAAACCTACAAATCCCGCGAAAGCAGTGGTATGTCTGAAGAAGAAATATATGAGCCGGTTGTTAATCGGGATAAAATACTAATTTCTGCTGATGTAGATGTTGATTGGGGACGATTGGCTCGTGAAGGGGCGAAAGGGGCTTGGAGTCGTGAGTGGTATAAAAATGCGTTGATTGTTGCTTTTGGTGGCTGGGAAGCAGCTTTAGACTTGACTGCTATAGGAACTGTCGTCGGCTTGAATACTGAGGTCTCAATGAAATTGAGGGGAAATTATTTGGGCGATTACGAAACGGATACTAAGAAGAAGAATGTGACAACTTCCCATGATTATAAAGACCTTGATTTAGGTAGTCTTAAGGATATTCGTGACGAGGCTTGGGAGATGCATTCTAAAGGCAAACACCTTGGCTCTCAGTCAACCTTTATTACGAAATTAAAATCATATCCAACACTACCTAATGGAAATAAACTTGTGTTGCAACCGATGTATTCGTATAATATGAGTGGTTTAAAACAATATTTTTTGGGTCAAATTCAAGAGAATGCGACGGAATTTTGTTCTGGTGATGAAGATCAAAAAAGTTATTGTATAGATGCTTTGCAAATTTTAAGCCAATACGTAAAAAGTACAGAGGATGTTGAATTAGAGAATGTTGAAGGAATATATGAACTAACAAGATTCCTGAATTCCCTGATGAATCAATGGCTTTCAAAATCAGATTTGTTAGTTCCGGTAGAAAGTCAAACTTTTGGTTATGCTGTCGATGAAAAAGGAAATCTTGGGGTTGGACCATGGGATGCAATTCCTGAATTTCATAAGCCAAGAAAATATAATATCTATGAAGCCCAAACTCCGGACGTGCTACCTGTGAATATGGTTGCTCATGGGGAGTTTTTCGGACAAAAGGATTTTGGTAAAATCGATTTTTTGAATACATCTATTAAGTCAACGCGTATTCCTGGTGCATCTCGGATGGGGCTGGATCTTTTATGTGCTCTTGACTCCTATCTTTGTCAAGATGGTAAAGATGATGATTTTTTGAAAATACCCCAAATAGTAAGTCATGGAGTTGTTGTTGGACCAAAAGGAACAACTATTGCGGTTGCAATTCAGGAACTTAGTGTTTCTGGCAATTTTGACATCAAACCGTTATATTTGTCACCCGATTTTCAGGGGGTAGGTTTGTTGAATGGTGGTACATCCGTTTTGGTTGCCGCTTTTGATCCAAATTATGGAACGTATGTATGGTATAAAGATGAAAATGGTCAAGAGCATTTTGAAACGTTATCCAATAATAGAGTGCGGTGGCAGGTAGGTATAAGAAAAACTGAGGAAAATGTTGAGGTTTATGCCAATACATATGATGGAAGTGTCAAAACATTGGTCATTCCTGTAAAAATACGAGATAATACTGTTGTTCAGGTTTATGGAGATGAATCAACATCTATGGTTGCTTCTGTATTTGCGGGTAGTGGAATAGCAACAGATCCTGAAACGCAAGTGAAGCCTGAAGTTGCAACAAATCGTATAGATGATTTAGGAGAGGTGGCTGTTGTTCATTATGAAGCGGGGGTGGCAGAAAAGAATACCTCTCGACCTAGAATTATTGTTACAAATGTTGGTAATAAACCTGTAAATGGGTTTAAAGTTGCCTACTATTTTACGGGAGATCCGGCACGAATACCTGTGGTTGATCTTGACTATCCGAATTATCCTATTAAAGTGGAACATTTGGGTGGAGATAACTGGAGATTTGTAATAGATCTTTCAAATGAAGTGTTATTGCCACATTCTGCTCATCCCAATAAAGATGGCTACCAGATACGACTTCATTATTATAGATATGATGAAGATTGGAATCATCGGTATGATTATTCTTCGGATTTTAATGTTGGATATCCGAAGGTTAACGATAAAATTGTTGTTTATGATTTAGATGGTAATATATTGTGGGGTGTTCCGCCTTCGCTTCCTAGGGAAGCCTCAATGGTAGAAAAAAAGTCAGTTGATTTAATGTTTGTTGATGCGGGAAAAAATGAAAAAAATATATTTAAGCCTGAATTTACAATTATAAATACTGGTTCTGTTGCATTGAAAAATTATAAAATTCGTGGTTATATTTCAGCCCCTAATGGAAACTCTTTTAATGTTCCTGTTGATGATTGGTATACTCCTGAATCTACTCCATCTTTAACAAAGGTTGCGGATAATATATGGATGCTGGAAATTACTTTCAATGAACATATTTTATATTCGGGACAGGATGTTTTTTCTGGGAATATTGGAATTCATTTGGAAGATTGGAACGAATTTGACAAAAGTCTACTTGGCCTAGTTGTGGTTGACGAAAATGGCGAAATTTTATGGGGAACTCCATGGGATGGCTCTGGAATTATACATAATCAAGAGTATGCAAATGTACAAAAATAAATTGTTTCTGCTTTTTTGCGTGATTGCCTACGCTATTACAGGATGTGCTGTAAGTTCCTCTGGAAACATGGTGGGGGAAGCCGCTTCGGTCAAGTATTCAACGGATGACAAAAAGTATCGCATTGCTGAAGTCGGAATGACATTTGCCGCCGCCGGAGAAGATAGCTTTATTTCTTCACTACATAATGATGTTGAAATTTCTGGTGGATCCCTGAATCTGAGAGCGAGTCTCCTTTCATTAAGTTATTCCCTTTTAGGGCAGAAAGGTGGGTTGTTTCTTTCAGTTCCTGTTACGATTCCTTTGGATGTAGGAATTAGACCTAGTTTTGTGCAGTGGATTGGACCCGCCTATTTGGGCACTGGTGTTTCGTTTGTGGGCGGATTTTTTCCCAATGAACAGGAAGATGACTATGTGCCGAAGGCAGATGATTCCTTTGGCCGCTTCGATGGTTTTATTCTTTATAACCTTGGCGGTGGGGCCATGTTCGATATTGGAGAAAAACTTTCCTTGGGAGCCTATGCAAACTATGAAAGGATTGCTTTGAATAGCGGCGGGTCAAATGTAAAAGATTATGGTTTTCATGTGGATGTTATGGGCGGGGCAGAAGGGAAGGAAAATTTGCCTGCTTATGCTAAGCGAGTCAATGTAATGACCCTAGGGTTGAATGCTTTTATTAGGATGGAAAAACCTATTGGTTTTTATGTTGAATATAGCCCCGGGGAATTGATGTATAACGATGATTGGTGGAAATTCCGTGTAGGAGCTGTTTTGCTTTATTAGTAAGCGATAAAACAAAGCCCGCAGGAATGAAATCCAACGGGCGTTTTTTTTGGCAATTCGCCCTCGGCTACTATACCGATTAAAAAACGGGACCCCGCAAAGGGTCCCGTTTTTATACCTCAAAGCTCGTAGGATTCTCTCGTTCCTGGAGCCTCGAACCTCGTGCCTACTAATATCTGTAGAACTCCACCTTGTACGGGCCTTCGACGGGCACGCCGATGTAGTCGGCCTGGGCCTGGGTGAGCTTGGTGAGGTGAACGCCGAGCTTTTCCAGGTGGAGGCGGGCGACCTTCTCGTCGAGGATTTTCGGGAGGGTGTACACGGTGCCGGTTTCGTACTTGAGGCCGGAAACGGTCTTCTTGCCGTTTGCGCTGAGCCACAAGTCC
>JAZUJS010000002.1:0-1660 GCA_045642865.1 Candidatus Nanosyncoccus sp. | reverse complement strand
ATGAAGAGATTGCTTCTTGGAATACCGAGAGGAACGCCACTCAAAAGAGCGTCAATTGGCAGTTTAAGACTGTCGATGCCCGAATCAAACTGAAACATCTCTACCCTATATTGAACTTTTAAGTGTTACAAAATACTAGGGGGGCTTACTTTTATGAAAAAACATCCACAACGCCTATCTACTGGCATCGCGGATGGATTTCCGCCGACTTTTTTGTTTTAGCGGACAGCAATAATTGATAATGAGCTTTATATGAGAAAAGGGACGCGATTGCGTCCCTTTTTTGATTTTATGGTTTTCCTTTAATGCTTCCTTTGTAAACTTTTACAGAAATATTAAAATTGCCGAATCAGCCTTTTCTTTTTTTCGGTGTAACAAATGGGTAGTTGCCATTAAAAGCGTATCTTTGCAGCCAATGGCATACAATTACATCGCCATAGCAGGAACCGTGGGCGCAGGCACGACGACACTTGCCACACGCATTGCTAACGATTATAACGGAAAACTTGTCCTTGAAGAGTTTGAGGCAGACAAGAATCCTTTTCTGCCTAAGTTCTACAAGGAACCCGACAAATATTCCTTTCAGGTGGAAATGACTTTTTTGGCTTTGCGTTTCCAGCAACTGAAAGACAAATTGGCAAACCTTGACTTGTTCCATGATTTCATCATTTCCGATTATTATGTGGCCAAATCCTTGATTTTCTCACGCAACAACTTACAGGAAGACGAATATGACTTGTTTTCACGTTTTTTCAACATCATTTTTTCGACCATGCCAAAACCTGAGCTTTTGGTTTATCTGTATTCCGATGTCGAGCGTTTGCAATACAATATCCGCAAGCGTGGCCGCAGTTACGAGCAGGAAATCTCCGATACCTATTTGGAAAACATCCAGCGTGGTTATCTCGATTTTATCCATCAGGAACAGAACAATATGCGCATTTTGATGCTTGATACAAACAAACTCGATTTCGTGGCTAAAGAAAAGGATTACCAGATGATTCTTGAAGCCATTAATCAACCCTATGAAATTGGCTTGCACAGGGTTACATTTTGATTCTGTAGCCAAACGCAAATTTCCACAAATGAATAGGTGATTTTTCTGTTTTTCAATTTATTTATGAATCATTAGCGATAATTTGTGTTTCCCAAAAATCTGTAGTTTATTGAAAATCCGCGTCATCCGCGCAATCTGCGGTTTTTCTTGCCTCCACGTATCGCACGTATCTTTTTATCAATTTATCGTCAGCCTATCTGTCAATTTATGCGTCTGCGCATTCAAAATTTAATCCGCGTAAAATCTGCGTCATCTGCGGTTTTATGAAAAATAAATCTGTCCAATCTGTTAAATCTGTAGTTTATTGAAAATCAGAGAAATCTGCGGTTTCAAAAACTCTGCGTAAATCAGCGGCATCAGCGGGAGAAAGAATCAGTGTTTATCGTCGGAAGAACTGGCAGACAGCATAAAATTTGCCTCATCACCAAACGAAAAAAGGCTGCCGATTGGCAGCCTTTTCCATGTCATGCTTCTGAAAGATTAGAAGATGTAAACTTCAGCGCGACGGAGCAGAGGCAGGATGTCCTTTTCAAGTTCAGGATAAACATTGATCATGTTCTTGATTTCCTGTTCTCTGTTAGCACCAGCGTTACGGATAACGTT
>JAZUJS010000001.1:0-2071 GCA_045642865.1 Candidatus Nanosyncoccus sp. | reverse complement strand
TCAGCACGACCCTCGGCGCGGCCTTTCTTGTACCGAATGTTGAGTTCCTGTTCCAGAGTCATGTAGGCTTTCCTTGTGGTTGGGTCCTTGCGGTATTTCTCGACCAGGTCGTGGATGCGCCGCATCTTGGCGGACACGCACTCCTTCGTGGAGAAATAGCGCATGTACTCGCGCGTGGATTCGTCCTCCACTTCGCCGTACTTGTTAAATATATAAAAGTTTTTATAGCAGAGGTCACCCATCAGGATTCCGGGATCGGACTCGTCTCGGTTCTGGAACCTGTAAATGGGCTTGCCCGCGCCGAAGATATCCTCCGGGCAGAGGAACAGAATGTACTGCTCGCGAAGCTCGTCGTAATCCACGCCCTTGGCGAGGGCGTCCATGTCGCAGACGCTCTGGTAGTAACGGGCGCGCTTGGCGAACTCGTGCGTGTCCCGCATCTGCATCTCGATATCGAATGAGCGGCCTACGCCGGGAACCTTCTTTGCCTCGGGCTTTCCCGGCTCGCTTTTTTTAGACTTGGCCTTCTTTGATTTGGGCGCTTCTGGCTGGGTATTTTCTGCATTTGCGGGCGGCTCCGGCACTTCCTCGCGCACGAGCACGTCAAAGCGAACCCCCTTGTGGAACGGGTCCTCCTCGAGGGAAGCCTCGTGAACCACGGAAATCTTCTCAATCTTGATTTTCAGGACGTCCTGCAAAAAGTCCTTCGCGACGTCCACATGACTGAATACCTTACAGAACATGAAATTGTTCGTAATGTCCAGGTCTTCGTACCTTTGTGAATTTTCCACGATTTCTCCATGTCGCTACATACCGAAAAGCGACGGATTGAACCATATATCAATACTTGCGGCAAACGCCGAAGTGCAAAGCCCGCAGCACCCGCTGCATGGCAACCGCGAGAACCCGCGGCGGTGAACAAATGGAACTACTCATTTGTTCACTACCAAATATAATCACAAAAAGGGGCGTCGTCAAGACCCTGCGGAAAAAATTTGAACATGGAACTGCAAAAAGGCAGTCGCCAGAGAGGCGTCGGTGCGTACTCCGCGTCGACATATTCCTCGCGATGACATAAACAAAAAGAACGCCCGGAAGGACGCTCTTTTAATTTGTTTGTAATCTCGCAGCTTTCGCAGCAACCTCGGCTTTTCAGCTTCTCGCGGTTCTTTCGTTATTTTGTTACAAACTGAGCGCGATGTGGTTTATTGTAGAAAGTGCACCGAAGTTCCTTGTGAGTATGCCACAGACACCAGCTTCGCCGCCAGTAATCTTGACTTGGTAAACGAGGTTGTAATCCTTGGATTTTTCAATATCAATTTGCCAAATGCTATTCTCGGAGCAATCATTGAGCGGAACGTTGTTCGTGGCTTTCCATGCGACGGTGAGACCTTCCTCTACTGTGACGGTTGATGCGGCCTTTATGCCGCCTTCTGTGGAGCCTTCGAAGAACTTGAAGTTGTTTGTACTGGGCATGACGTACCCGATTTCGCCCCAGGATCCGATGACCGATTGGTGTTCTGTATTGAACGCATCTTGCAAGGCGATATATGTGCCTGCAGCGCTGTAAACCTCGGCGGCTTTAGCCTTTGCCATGAACCCGAAGAGCTTCGGCACAGCCACTGTCGCTAAAACACCCATGATGACGATGACCACCATGAGCTCGATGAGCGAAAAACCACCCTTTTTTTTACCTATTTTCATAACCATCCCCGGGTTGAAAAGAAAAAATGTAAACAAAATGTAGATATGAGTGTGATTTTATTCAAGTTTTCGTTAAAAAAAATCAAAAAAAAATGTTGCCGAGCGGTATTTTTTAAAAAAAATTTACTATATATAAGACATCAACGCATGCGTAAGCTGCCTGTTTGGTCTCAAAAACGGCACTTTTGGCTGGCGAGTGTGTTCTATGACACAATCGTGACAATTTTTTGACAAAAGTGTTGCTTTCGTGATAAAACGATGGTATATTTACAAATGTAACCGGGCAATACCGCCCAAAAGAATGTGTCACAAACAACAAGGAGTACACTATGAAAAAGCAAGGTTTTACCCTTATTGAATTGATGGT